>NZ_JBIAGU010000014.1:40918-231778 GCF_042869935.1 Kitasatospora sp. NPDC006697 | reverse complement strand
GGTGTTGTCCTCGGGCATCAGGTACGGCGCCGAGGCGTACCAGTTGCTGCTCAGCGCACCGGTGGCGGCGACGGTGGACGCCGCCTGCGCCGAGGTACCGGTGGCGAAGCTCGCCACGGTGCCGGCCAGCAGGCCGAGCGCGGCCACCGCGCCGATCGCGGTGGAGCGGCGGCGCCGGGCGCTGCCGGCGGCTTCGGGGGTGGGGCGGAGCTGTGCGCGTTCCATGACGGGAACCTCTCCGGTGACGAAGGCTGTGGGGGCCGTCCGCGCGGCCTGCGGGGGAGCGGGGACGGGTGGGGGCACGCGGTCGCTGTGGGGACGACCGCGTGCCCAACAAAATGGACTAGACCAACCGTCAGGTCAAGGGTCGGTCCGCGCTCTTAAGGCTTCGTTGAGAGAAGGAGGGCGGACCGGCCGGGGGTGTCAGTGCAGGTAGTCGGTGATCCCGGCGGGCTTCAGCCCGGCCGCCCGGGCCGCCGTCAGGGCCCGCTGCAGGTCGCTCGCCAGGGTGTCGGTGAAGTGCATGATCACCACGTCGCCGGGCAGCAGCCGGCCGCCGTGGTAGACGTTCGAGGCGCCCGAGGTGAAGTCCGCGGTGGCGGTCAGCACGGTGCGCATGCCGCAGTCGGCGGCGGCCTGCAGGGTGGCCGCGTTGTAGGCGAAGTACGGCGGGCGGAAGATCGTCGGCGCCACCCCGTAGGTCTTCAGGTCGAAGTCCCGGGCGCCGCAGATCTCGGCCTGCTGCTCGGCCGGCGAGAGCGTGGTCAGGTCGCGGTGCGAGACGGTGTGGTCCTGGATCGAGGAACCGGGCACCGCGGTCACCTGGCGGAAGTAGTCCGGCTGGAAGCCGGAGGGCATCGGCAGCGGGAAGGCGGTGATCGGCAGCTCGTTGGCGGCGATGAACCGGGCCGCCTCCGGGGTCCGGTACCAGCCGTCGTCGATGGTGAAGAAGACCACCTGGTCGCTGGTCGGCACGGACCAGGTGGCCCGGGCCGGGTCCGGCGCCGGGCCGTCCAGCTCCACGTCGTCGGCGCTGTAGGCGCCCTGGCCGTCCCAGCCGTGCAGGTAGAGGGTGACCGAGGAGACGTTCGCCCCGGTGGTGAAGCCGGTGCTGAGCTACTGCCAGCCGCCGCCGGTGCTCGCGGTCCAGGCCGGCGGCACGTCGTAGCCGGAGCCGGTGGCGCCGAGGTGGACGTAGCTGCCGCGGACCCACGCGGAGACGGTGTAACGGGTGTTGGGGCGGACCGAGACGGTCTGGTCGCACTCGCCGGTGCTGCTGGTGGAAGCCGGCGTGACGAGCAGCGCGGCGGAGCCGCTGTGGGCGGCGGTGGTGACGGCGGCCTCGCCCGGCGCGCAGTTCCAGCCGGGGATCGAGCCGGCGTCGGCCAGCGGCAGGGTGGGGATCTCGAAGCCGGGGTCGGTGGCCAGGTTGACCACCGGCAGCGGATCGGCCCGGGCGCTCGGTGCGGCCAGGCCCAGCAGGGCGAGGGCGGTGGCGGCGGTGACGGCGGCGGCCGTGCGCAGCACGGAAGACACGGGGGCACTCCAAGGCGTGTGGGGGTGACGGGCGCGAGGGTGGGGTGTGGGGAGCCGCGGGCCGCCGCACGCGGGCCCGAGAGCCACACAATGGACTGGACCAGACAGCCCGTCAAGGGGATGGGGTGTAGACGCACCATGCCGTGACGGAGCGTCAGAACGCCACGAAACGGGACGAGTTCGTTGTCGGTCTCAGCCGAGGTAGAGCGCCTCGATGTCGGCCGCGTAGCACTGCGCGATGGCCTGCCGGCGCAGCTTCAGCGAGGGCGTCAGCAGCCCCTGCTCGACGGTGAACTCCCCGGGCAGCAGCCGGAAGGCGCGGATCGACTCGGCCCGCGAGACGGCGGTGTTGGCGGAGGCCACCGCGCGCTGGATCTCCGCGTGCAGCTCCGCGTCGTCCAGCGCCGCCCAGTCGCCGGCCGGCACCTGCCGGCGGGAGAGCTGCCAGTGCGCCAGCGCCCGCTGGTCCAGGGTGATCAGCGCCGCGATGTAGGGCCGGTTGTCGCCCACCACCAGGCACTGGGCGATCAGCGGGTGCGCCCGGACCCGCTCCTCCAGCGCGGAGGGCACCAGGTTCTTGCCGCTGCTGGTGACGATCAGCTCCTTCTTGCGCCCGGTGATGGTCAGATAGCCGTCCTCGTCCAGGCTGCCCAGGTCGCCGGTGGCCAGCCAGCCGTCGCGCAGCGCCTCGGCCGTGCAGCGCGGGTGGTTGAGGTAGCCGGCGAAGACGGCCGGGCCGCGCACCCAGACCTCGCCGTCCGCGCCGATCGCCACCCCGGCGCCGGGGACCGGGCGGCCCACCGTGCCGAACTTCGGCCGGTCCACCGGGTTGGCGGTGGCCGCGCCGGTGGTCTCGGTCAGGCCGTAGCCCTCGTAGACCGTCATCCCGGCGCCGGCGAAGAAGAGGCCGAGGTCGCGGCGGAGCGCCGAGCCGCCGCACATCACATTGCGCAGCCGGCCGCCGAACGCGGCCCGGACCTTCTGGTAGACCAGCTTCTCGAAGGCCAGGTGACGCACCCGCAGACCCGGCCCCGGCCCCGGGCCGTGCCCCAGGCCGCGCCGCTCGGTGGCCCGGGCCCAGCCGCGCGCGACCCGCACCGCCTGCTCGAACTGCTCGCCGCGGCCCTGGCTCTCGGCCGCCCCCCGGGCCGCGTCGTAGAGCCGTTCGAAGACGTACGGCACCGCGTGCATCGAGGTCGGCCGGAACGAGGCCAGGGCGGGCAGCAGCGCGTCGGCCCGCAGTTCCGACAGGTGGCCCAGCCGGATGCCGCCGCGCACCGCGGCCACCTGCACCATCCGTCCGTAGACGTGCGCCAGCGGCAGGAAGAGCAGTGCGGCGGCCTGCTCGCCGGGCGGGCTGAACGCCCGCTCCCAGCCGGCCAGCACGTTGTCCGCCTCGGCGGTGAAGTTGCCGTGGGTGAGCAGGCAGCCCTTGGGGCGGCCGGTGGTGCCGGAGGTGTAGATCACGGTGGCCACGGTCTCCGCCGTGACGGCCAGGCGCTGACGGTGCACCAGCGCCTCCGGCACCCGGGCGCCCTGCTCGGTGAGGATGCGCACGCAGTCCCGGTCCAGCTGCCAGATGCCGGTGAGCGCGGGCAGCGCGTCGCAGACCGCGCCGACCGTCATCGCGTGGTCCTCGTGCTCCACCACGCAGGCCACCGCGCCGGTCTCGGCCAGGATCCAGCGCACCTGCTCGGGTGCGGCGGTGGGGTAGACCGGCACCGGGATGGCGCCGAGCGACCAGAGCGCGTAGTCGAAGAGGGTCCACTCGTACCTGGTCCTGGACATCACCGCGACCCGGTCGCCGAACCGCACGCCGTTCGCCAGCAGGCCCTTGGCCAGTCCCAGCACCTCGTCCCGGAAGCGCGCCGCGCTGACCGGCCGCCAGGGCCCGTCGGCGCCCGCCGCGCGGCGGGAGAACTGCTCCAGGGCGGGGGTGAGTTCGGCGGTGGCGAAGACCGAGTCGGCGAGCCCGCCGGCCGCGGGCTCGGCCAGCGCCGGGGTGCTCTGCTCGCGCACGGTCTGCGGCCCTCCCGCCGGACAGCCCGGAACCGGCCGGTGGTTCGCCCGCCGACCCACCGTGACCCGGCCGAAGCCCGGATGCGACGGTATCGGAATCCCCGCCGCGCTGCCCAGAGCAGCGCGAATTCCCCCTGGAACGGGCACCTTTGAGGGTGCGGTGTGCCAGGGGTCATGCGCATGCCGACAACTGTTCAGGAACGATCTGACACAGGCGGCCAAACGTGAGGAATCAGGTAGTAAGCTCGCGCAGATCCACCGACCGGGCAGCCCAGCCCGAACGGCGTGAGCCCACCTGACCGAGGACTCCATGCGACTGCGCCGCAGCTCGATCCGCGCGAAGATCATCGCGCTGCTCCTGGTGCCCATCGTGGCGCTGGTCGCCCTGTGGGCGTACGCGACCATGGTCACCACCGGCGACTTCTGGCAGCAGCTCAAGGTGGCCTCCACCTACCGGACCTTCGGCACCCCGGTCGACCAGGTGGCCCGGGACCTGCAGCAGGAGCGCCGGACCGCGGTGATCCGGCTGGCCCGGCCCGGCGCCTCCGGCGTCCAGGACGACTACCTGAAGGCCCAGCAGACCACCGACTCCGACGTGCTGCTGCTGGAGCAGCGGGCGGCCGGCCCGGACAGGGGCAAGCTCAACGGCGACGAGCGGGCCAAGCTGCAGGCCATGGTGCAGGCGCTGGGGACCCTCCAGGCGCTGCGCGGCCAGGTCGGCCAGTCCACCATCACCTGGGAGTTCGCGAGCACCCGCTACAGCGACCTGATCCGGCCCTCCTTCGAGTTCCGCTCCGCCTTCGTCACCCAGCAGAGCGGCCAGATCCCGCGCCAGGGCACCGTGCTGATCGAGCTGGCCCGGGCCCGCGAGTACCTCTCCCAGGAGGACGCGGCGATGGCCGGCCTGCTCGCCACCGACCAGCCGTCCTTCCCCGACTACCAGGCCGTGCTGGATCCGATGCACAACCAGCAGGCCCTCTTCACCGTCTACCTGGCCGAGCTGGACGAGCCCGACCGCAGCGACTACCAGGCGCTGCGCGGCGGCAGCGACTGGCAGCTGCTGGACCTGGCCGAGCGCGAGTTCCAGAGCGCCAACTCCCCGTCCGACGTGCGGCAGACCGTCTCCGAGGCGCGCTGGACCAGCACCGCCGCCACGGTGCTGGGCGACCAGGCGGCCGAGAACGACAAGCTGGTCGGCGCGCTCGGCTCGCGCGCCACCTCCTACGCGATGGGCCTGCTCTGGCGCGGCCTGATCGCCGGCGCGGTCGGCCTGCTGGCGATCGTCGCCACCGTGCTGATCTCGCTGCGGATCGGCCGCGGGCTGGTCCGCGAGCTGGTCGGCCTGCGCAACGCCGCCAACGAGCTGGCCGGCGCCCGGCTGCCCTCGCTGATGCGCCGGCTGCGCGACGGGGAGCCGGTCGACATCGCCCACGAGGTGCTGGAACTCGACTTCGGCGACGCCGAGATCGGACAGGTCGGGCGGGCCTTCAACGAGGTGCAGCGGACCGCCGTCGAGGCCGCCGTCGAACAGGCCGAGCTGCGCCGCGGCGTCTCCGCGGTCTTCGTCAACCTGGCCCGCCGCTCCCAGGTGCTGCTGCACCGCCAGCTGACCCTGCTGGACACCATGGAGCGCCGCACCGAGGACCCGGGTGAGCTGGAGGACCTGTTCAAGCTCGACCACCTGACCACCCGCATGCGGAGGCACGCCGAGGGCCTGATCATCCTCTCCGGCGGCTCGCCCGGCCGGGCCTGGCGCAAGCCGGTGCGGATGGTGGACGTGGTCCGGGCCGCCGTCGGCGAGGTCGAGGACTACGCCCGGGTGATCGTGCGGCCGTTCCCCGGCACCGGACTGCTCGGCAGCGCGGTCGCCGACGTCACCCACCTGATCGCCGAACTGGTCGAGAACGCCGCGGTGTTCTCCCCGCCGCAGACCCAGGTCACGGTGCAGGGCGAGGTGGTGGCGCACGGCTTCGCGCTGGAGATCGACGACCGCGGGCTGGGCCTGAGCGAGCAGGCGCTCGCCGAGATCAACGAACGGCTGGACGTGGAGCAGCCGTTCGACCTGGCCGACACCGACCGGCTGGGACTGTTCGTGGTCAGCCGGCTGGCCCGCCGGCACGGCATCAAGGTGAGCCTGCGGGCCTCGCCCTACGGCGGCACCACCGCCGTGGTGCTGATCCCGCGCGAGCTGCTGGCCGAGGTGCCGGGCCAGCAGCAGACCCCGGCGCCGGCCGCGCCGGGGGTCGAGCCGCCCAAGGAGCGCGAGCTGGTCGCGGTGGCCGGCGGGGCGCCGGCCGGCGGTCCGCGGCGGGTCCGGCCGCGCGGGCCGCAGCGCCAGGTCACCGGTCCGCAGCCGGCCGGCGCCGAGCCGGCCCGCAGCCCCGGCGGGCTGCCGCGGCGGCGGGCGGCGGGCGGTCCGGTGCTGGTGCCCTCGACGGGCTCCGGCGGGACCGGGCGGCACCGGCGGGCGGAGACCCCGGCGGAGTCCGGGCCCGTGCTGGTGCCGGAGCCGGCGGATGTGCCGGAACCCGCGGCCGCGCCGGAGCGCGCGGCCTCGGCCCCGCCGGAGCCCGCCGCCGCGCAGCGTCCGGCCGCCGGGCTGCTGCCGCGCCGGGTCAAGCAGGCCAACCTGGCACCGCAGTTGAGGGGCGAGCGGACCGAGCGGGAGCGCCCGGAGCCGGTCGCCGAACGCTCACCCGAGGAGGCCAGGGCCGCCTTCAGCTCCTTCCAGCGCGGGTTCAGCCGGGGCCGCGCGGAACCCGATCGCCCGGCTCCCCGGGCACCGGCGCCGGTCGTGCGGGCCGCGCCGTTCCCGGACCACAGCAGACGGGCGATCACCCCGCCCCCCGTACCGCCGGCCCTGCCGGCCTCCCCTCAACCGGCTCCACCTGCGGAAGGACCTGATCGATGACCGCGATGACGCACCAGGGCGGCGACCTCAACTGGCTTCTGGACGACCTGGTGGGACGGGTCGCCTCGCTGCGGCACGCGGTGATCCTGTCCGGCGACGGGCTGGCCACCGCCGCCTCGGGCGGTCTGAACCGTGAGGACGCCGAGCACCTGGCCGCCGTGGCGGCCGGCTTCCACAGCCTGGCCAAGGGCGCGGGCCGGCACTTCGACGTGGGCGGCGTGCGGCAGACCATGGTCGAACTGGACGACGCCTTCCTCTTCATCACCGCGGCCGGCGACGGCAGCTGCCTGGCCGTGCTGAGCGACGCCGACTCCGACATCGGCCAGATCGCCTACGAGATGGCGCTGCTGGTCAAGCGGGTCGGCGAGCACCTGGCCGCCGAGCCGCGGTACCCGGCCGGATGACCGCCGACAGAGAGCTGCCGCCGCCCGCCGAGCCGGAGGTCCCGGAGGAGCCCGAGGACCGCTGGTTCGACGACGAGGCGGGCCCGGTGGTGCGGCTGTTCTCGATGACCCGGGGGCGCGCCCGCCCCGTCGGCGACACCTACTTCGACCTGATCTCCATGGTGTCGGCCCGCCGGCCCGAGGACCTGGACCCGACCGAGCCGCTGCCGGCGCTGCACCCCGAGCACCACGCGCTGCTCGACCTGTGCGCCGGCGCGCCGCTCTCGGTCGCCGAGCTTGGTTCCTTCACCGACCTGCCGGTCAGCGTGGTGCGGGTACTGCTCGGCGATCTGCACGACGCCGGCCTGGTCGACGTCACCCGACCCGTCGCGCCCGCCGAACTGCCGGACGAGCGCCTGCTGCGAGATGTGATCAATGGCCTCCGTGCACTCTGACCACCCGTCGGCCCCCGGCCTGCCCGGCGCGCCCGCGGTGGCGCTGAAGATCCTGGTGGCCGGCGGCTTCGGGGCCGGCAAGACCACCCTGGTCGGCGCCGTCAGCGAGATCCGGCCGCTGCGCACCGAGGAGCGGCTGAGCGAGCTGGGCCGGCCGGTGGACGACACCTCGGCGGTGGCCGGCAAGCGGACCACCACGGTGGCGATGGACTTCGGCCGGATCGACATCCGGCCCGGGCTGGCGGTCTACCTCTTCGGCACGCCCGGGCAGGACCGGTTCTGGTTCGTCTGGGACGAGTTGGCGCGCGGCGCGCTCGGCGCGGTGGTGCTCGCCGACACCCGGCGGCTGGCCGACTGCTTCCCCTCGGTGGACTTCTTCGAGCAGCGCGGCATCCCGTTCCTGGTCGCGGTGAACTGCTTCGAGGGGGCCGAGGTGTTCGAGGCCGAGGACGTCCGGGCCGCGCTCGACCTGCCCGAGCGGGTGCCGGTGCTGCTCTGCGACGCCCGGCGGCGGGAGGACGGCAAGGAACTGCTGGCCAGGCTGGTGGAGCACGCCATGGAGGCGGTGCGGGCGGGCACGGCGGGGATCGCCGGCGGGATCGCGCACTGACCGGTCACCGATCTGTCGGTGACCGATTGATTACCCCCGGCATGGATCGCGCCGCCGGGATCTGCTTCAATGGGCGCATGCAGATTCCCGTGGACAGCAGCCGAGGTCATCAGGACCTCGAGCCGTTCTGGCCGTCCCGGCAGCCGCATCTCTTCGACCAGACCTGTCCGGGTTCGCCCCGCGCGTCCCGGCTCGCCCACCGCTGAGTTCTGAGGTTCATCCACCTCACGGCGGTGCGGACCGCTGAGTCCCCCGACGCGCAGACGACGACCACCCGATTCGTTGCGCGCGAAAGAGCTGCCCATGTCTACTTCTCCGGCCACCCTGACCCCGCCCGCCGCCACCCCGCACCTGCGTGCCCTGCGCGCGGTCGGCGACGACCACCGGCGCGCCGCGCCGCGCCTCGCCCCCGTTCCTCCCACCCCCGCTCCCGCCCCCGCGCCTGCTCCCGCCCCCGCCGTCGACCTGCTGGACGCGCTGCCGGCCGGCGCCACCGTGGTCGCCGCGCTCCCGCAGTCCGCCCTGACCCAGGGCCTGCTCGCCCAGTACGGCGCCCAGTTGGGCGTCCGGGCGGACGAGCCGGGGGCGGCGGCCCGGCCGATGGTCGGCTACCTGGTGCTGGTGCCCGCCGAGTCGGTGCCGGGCGCCGGGCCACAGCCGGCCCCGGCCTCCGGCGCCGAGCGCCCGTCCGCTCCGGCCGCCCGCGGCATCAGCGTCGACCTGGAGCGGCGCAACGCCTACGTGGACGGCCAACTGCTCGACCTCACCTACCTGGAGTTCGAGTTGCTGGCCCACCTGACCCAGCACCCGCAGCGGGTGCACACCCGGGACCATCTGGTCACCGCGGTCTGGGGGTACGGCCACGTCGGCGACGGCCGCACCGTGGACGTCCATGTCGCCCGGTTGCGGCGCAAGTTGGGCGCGGCGCACCGGGGGAGCATCGTGACCGTCCGGCGGGTGGGCTACAAGTACACGCCCGGTGCCAGGGGCTGAGGTATCGTCAGAGCAAGATCCAGGTCCGGCCCCTGAGCAGCAGGGGCCGGACCTCGGCCTTTTCCCGCCGGGCTGGGCCTCTCCCGCCGGGCCGGGGCCCTGTCCCGGCCCGGCGGCCGGTCAGCCCGGCCGCTGCTCGGGCGGGAGCAGCAGCACCCGCAGCGCCGCCGCGCAGCCGTGCGCCTCGCGCAGCACCGCGGCGAACCGCTCCTTGGGCAGCTGCTCGGGCGTGCCGCGCACGGCCAGGGCGAACCGGGCCTGCCCGGCGACGTCCAGCACCGGCACCGCCAGGCTGCGCACGCCGGGCGCCGACTCGCCGTCGTTGATCGCGAAGCCGGCCGCCTGGACCCGGGCCAACTCGGCACGCAGGGCGGCAGGGTCGGTGATCGTCCGGTCGGTGAAGGCGGTCAGCTCCGGCTCCGGCTCGGACCAGTCGGCGAGCTCCGGCCAGGCCAGCAGCACCTTGCCGAGCGCCGTGGAGTGCAGCGGGCGGCGCAGGCCCAGGCCGGTGTCCGGCCGGACCGAGCCGCCGACCAGGATCAGCGCGTGCCCGCCGCTGCGGATCGCCAGATCGGCGGTGGCCCCGGTGCGCCGGGCCAGCACCGCCAACTCCGGCCCGGCCAGGTGGAGTCCGCGCTGGTGGAAGCTGAGCTGGCCGAGCTCGGCGACGGCCGGGCCGAGCCGGTAGCGGTTGGTCAGGTGGTCCTGCTCCAGGAACTCCATGCTCAGCAGGGTGCGGGCCAGCCGGTGCGCGGTGGAGACGGTCAGGCCGGTGCGACGGGCCAGTTCGGAGGCGCTGAGGTCCGGTCCGTTGTCCTGGAAGCTGTGCAGCAGTCCGAGAGCGCGCTGCACGGCACGCGCTCCGGCGGGCGCGCCACGTCCGGTGACATCGGTCATGCTTCCCAGGATATGGGAGTGATCACTGCCGGAATGTGTCAGCGGCATTGCACTGCCATGGCTTTGATGAACAATCGCTCCCACCATGTGGCAAGGCTTGCCCCGGCCGGGGAGCGCGTGGAACGCTCGCAGCACCGCACCGGAGGAGCCGAGAGGAGCAGCGCCATGACCGCCACCGCCGCTGCCGCCCGCCGCCCGGTGCGCCGCTGTTGTCGAGGCCTGCTCGCGCGCTGATCCGGCGCCGCTCGCCCGTTCTCCCCTCTTCCCCTTTCTCGCGGTGCTCCGCGCCGCGTTCCCGCACCCTGCCGAGAGGCCTGCTCCGCCATGCCCGCGCCGCACCACCCCGACACCCTCTGGTTCACCCGTTGCCCGGTGCCGACCGCCACCGGCATCGCCGCCGACCGCGGCAGCCTGGCCGCCGAGTTCGCCGCCGACGGCATCGCCGTCCGCTCGCTGCAGGACCTGCCCCCCGGGCAGGCCGGCGACCACCACTACACCCACGCGCTGCCCGGCCTGTTCCGCGAGGGCGGCAACGTGCCCGCGCTCTGGGCCCGTTCGCGCGGCGAGCGGACCAGGCTGATCGGCCTGACCTGGATCGAGGAGCGCCAGGTGGTGCTGGTCCGGGCGGGCAGCGGACTGCGCGGACCGGAGGCGCTGCGCGGACTGCGGCTGGCCGTGCCGAAGCACCGAATCGCCATCGACTTCTGGCAGGCGATGGCGCTGGCCGGGTTCACCGGGGCGCTCGCCGCGGGCGGCCTGATCCTGGCCGACGCCACCCTGGTCGAGGTGCCGGCCGAGCCCGGCGCCGGCCAGTGGACCGCCGAACTCGCCGCGCTGCGCGAGGGCCGGGTGGACGCCGTCTATGCCAAGGGCGCCCTCGCCGTGGAGGCCGCCGCCGCGTACGGCGCCGAGGTCGCCGTGGAGCTGGACCGGCTGCCGGACCGCACCCACCGGGTGAACAACGGCACCCCGCGCCCGGTGACGGTCCACCAGGACCTGCTGGACCAGGCGCCCGAGCTGGTGGTCCGGTTCCTCGCCACGCTGATCGAGGCCGCCGACTGGGCCGCCGCCCACCCGGCCGAGGTGGCCCGGATCCTGGCCGCCGAGACCGGCGCGGGCGCCACCGGAGTGGCCGGCGCCTACGCGGAGGGCAGCCACCGCACCCTGCACCTGGACCTCACCCCCGACCGCCTCGACCTGCTCGCCCGGCAGGAACGGCTGCTGCGCGCGCACGGCTTCCTGGCCGCGCCCGTCCCCGTCGCCGACTGGGCCGACCCCGAACCCCTGCGCGCGGCCCGCGATCTGGCCGCCCGCCGCCGCTGAACCACCCCACTGGAGCCACGCCATGCACCTCGCCAAGCCCGTCACCGCCCGGCCCGTCATCGTCCTGGCCGCCGCCCTCGCCGCCACCGCGCTCACCGCCTGCTCCTCCTCGTCCGGGCACGGCTCCGGCGGCTCCGACGCCGCCACCGTCACCCTCCGGATCCCCGACCCCGGCAACTCCGGGGTGCTCGCCCTGGGCAAGAAGGACGGCTCGCTCGACAAGGCGCTGGCCGCCGTGCACGCCAAGGTGGCCTGGACCGGCAGCGCCGGCCCGTTCGCGCCCGCCGCGCAGGAGTTGAACGCCGGCCAGCTGGACGTGGCGCAGGGCTCGATCACCTCCGCGGTCACCGCGCTGGCCGCCAAGCCCGGCTTCAAGCTGTTCGCCGCCACCGAGCCGGACCCGGTCGGCGAGGGCATCCTGGTCAAGGACGGCTCGCCGATCGCCTCGGTCAAGGACCTGGTCGGCAAGAAGGTGGCGGTCAACCAGGGCGGCACCGGCGAGTACCTGCTGCTGCGGGCGCTGGCCGAGGCGGGCATCTCGCCGGACCAGGTGCAGCGGGTCTACCTGCGGCCCGACCAGTCCGCACCGGTCTTCAACTCCGGCCAGGTGGACGCCTGGGCGACCTGGAGCAGCTACGCCGTCTCGGCGCTGGCCGACTCCGGCGCGCACTTCCTGGCCAACGGCAAGGCGCTCGGCTCCGACAACTACAGCGTCTGGGCGGTGCGCACCGCCTTCGCCGAGCAGCACCCCGAGGCGACCCGGGCGCTCTACCAGTACCTGCACGACAACGACGCCAAGGCCAAGGCCGACCCGGCGGGCTACCTCAACGTCTTCACCGAGGCCGGCCCGCAGGCCGTCACCGGGAAGAAGAAGGAGATCAGCATCGACTTCGGCCGGCAGGCCGGAGTGGACCAGCCGATCGACGAGGCGGTGGCCGCCCGGTTCGACCGGGTCGCCGCCTTCTACGCCGCGCAGCAGATCACCAAGGACCAGGTCGCCGTCAAGCCCAACCTGCTGGACGTCAACTCGCTGCCGGGCGGCACCCGATGAGCACCCTGGTCACGCCCCGGGTGCACCTGCCCCGACCGCGCCCGCGCGGGGTCTCGCTGGCGCTGCGGGCGCTCGGGCCGCTGGCGCTGCTCGGCCTGTGGAGCGGGGCCTCGGCGAGCGGGCTGCTCACGCCCGACGTGCTGGCCTCGCCGGCCGGGGTGCTGCGCGCGGTCGGCGAGCTGTGGGACAGCGGGCAGTTGGGCGATGCGCTGACCGTCTCGCTGACCCGCTCCGGCCTCGGCCTGCTCTTCGGCCTGGCCGCCGGGCTGCTGCTCGGCACCGTCACCGGGCTCTCCCGGCTCGGCGAGGAACTGCTGGACTCGCCGATGCAGGTGCTGCGCACCGTGCCGTTCCTGGCCCTGGTGCCGCTCTTCATGGTCTGGTTCGGCATCAACGAGACCGCCAAGGTGGTGATCATCGCGGTGGCCACCACCTTCCCGATGTACGTCAACACCGCGCAGGGCGTGCGCAGCACCGACCGCAAGCTGATCGAGGCGGTGCGCTCCTTCGGCCTGGGCCGGATCGCGCTGGTCCGCGAGGTGGTGCTGCCGGCCGCGCTGCCCTCGCTGCTGGCCGGGCTGCGGCTCTCCATGACGCTCAGCGTGATCGCGCTGATCGCCGCCGAGGAGATCAACTCCACCGCCGGGATCGGCTATCTGATGACCCAGGCGCAGAACTACGCGCGCACCGACATCCTGGCCGTCTGCATCCTGGTCTACGGGCTGCTCGGCCTGCTGGCCGACCTGCTGGTCCGGCTGCTCGAGCGGGTGCTGATGCCCTGGCGCGCGGCAGGGGGAAGCCGATGACCGCCGCCGTGCGACTGACCGGGCTGCGCCGCGAGTTCAACGGGCGGGCGGTGCTGGACGGGATCGACCTGGAGCTGGAGCAGGGCGAGTTCCTGGCCCTGCTCGGGGCCAGCGGCACCGGCAAGACCACCCTGCTGCGGATCCTCGGCGCGCTGGACCGCCCGGACGGCGGCACCGTGCTGGTGCCGCAGGCCCGCACCGTGGTCTTCCAGGAGCCCCGGCTGGTGCCGTCCAAGCGGGTGCTGGCCAATGTGCTGATCGGCCTGGAGCGCGGGCCGAGGAGCGAGCTGACGGGTCGTCAGGCGCTTGCCGAGGTCGGCCTGGAGCGGCACGCCGAGGCCTGGCCCGGCACCCTCTCCGGCGGCGAGGCGCAGCGCGCCGCGCTCGCCCGGGCACTCGTCCGAAAGCCCGAACTCCTGCTGCTGGACGAGCCGTTCGCCGCCCTGGACGCGCTCACCCGGCTGCGGATGCAGGACCTGGTCGGCGAGCTGTGCCGCCGGCACCGGCCCGCCGTGCTGCTGGTCACCCACGACGTGGACGAGGCCGTGCGGCTCGCCGACCGGGTGGCCGTGCTGCGCGAGGGCCGGCTGGTCCGCGACGAGCGGGTCGCCGTCTCCCGGCCGCGCGACCCGGCCGACCCCGAATTCGCGGCGCTGCGCCGCCGCCTGCTGACCGATCTCGGCGTGCCGAGCGCCGCCACCCTGGAAGGAATCGTCGAATGACCGTCACCCTGGGCGTCCACCGGAGCAACCCCTCGCTCTACTACCTCTCCCGGCTCGACTACCTGGACGAGGAGTTGGCGAAGATCGGGGAGCAGGGCCGGTTCCACCACTACAGCGACGGCACCCGCACCGGCGCGCTGCTCGCCGAGGGCGTGATCGACCTCGGCGGCACCGGCTCGACCCCGCCGATCACCGCCCAGGCGGCCGGCCACGACCTGGTCTACACGGCCGTCTCCGCCCCGCGCCCCGACCACGGCGCGCTGCTGGTGCTCGCCGACGGACCGGTGCAGCGGATCGCCGACCTCAAGGGCCGCACCGTGGTGCTGGGCATCGGCTCCTGGCAGACCCACCTGCTGGCCAAGGCACTGCACCGGGCCGGGCTGAGCTACCGCGACTCGATCACCGCCGAGCGCCCGGCCGGCGACGAGGCCGAGCGGCTGCGCACCGGCGCGATCGGCGGCTGGATCGCGCAGGGCGCCGAGCTGGAAGCCGCCCGCCGCACCGGCGAGTTCCGGGTACTGGTGCCGACCGGCGAGGTGATCAGCGACCGCTCGGTCTTCTTCGCCCGCCGCGAGTTCGCCACCGCCCACCGGGAGGCCGTCGCCGCGATCACCGCCGCACTGGCCCGGGCCGACCGCTGGGTGGCGGAGCACCTGGACGAGGCCGCCGCGCTGGCCGCCGCCGACCAGGGCGGCGAAGTCGCCGACCACCGGGCCGCGCTGGCCGCGCTGCCCTGGCAACTGGAGCCGGTCACCGCCGAGTTCATCGCCGAGCAGCAGGAGGCCGCGGACATCTTCCGGCAGGTCGGCTTCATCGAGCGCCCGGTCCTGGTCCGCGACGCCTTCCTGGAGGCCTGAGATGGCGAGCGAGTTCCTCTGGTACCTGATCCCGCGCGAGGGCGCCTACCCCTGGGAACCGGCCGGCCGGCGCCCGGTGGACCTCGGCTACCTGCAGCAACTGGCGAGCGCCGTCGAGCGGCTGGGCTTCAGCGGCGCGCTGCTGGCGACCGACCTCTACGACGTCTGGACGCTCGGCAGCGCGGTCGCCGCCGCCACCGGCCCCGGCTTCCAGCCGCTGCTCGCCGTGCACCCCGGGCTGGTCTCGCCCACCCTGCTGGCCAAGATGGCGCTCAGCTTCGAGCACCTGCACGGCCCCCGGCTGCGGTTCAACGTGGTCAACGGCTCCACCGCCCAGCTGCGCGAGTTCGGACTGGACGTGGAGCACGACGACCGCTACCGGCTCAGCGCCGAGTACTGGGGCCTGGTCAAGCGCCTCACCCGCGGCGAAGTCTTCGACCACCAGGGCGAGTTCTACCAGCTGACCGGCGCCGGGGCGAGCCTGCGCGAGCTCACCCCCAAGCGCGAGGGGCACATCCCGCTCTGGTTCGGCGGCTCCTCGGCGGCCGGTATCGAGATGGCCGCCGAGCACGTGGACGTCTACCTCACCTGGGGCGAACCGCCGCACCTGCTCAAGGAGAAGCTGGCGCTGGTCCGCGAGCGGGCCGCCGCGCACGGCCGCACGCTGCGGATCGGCCTGCGGCTGCACCTGATCGTCCGGGACACCGAGGAGCAGGCCTGGGCGGCCGCCGACCGGCTGCTGGACGTGACCAGCGAGGCCACCTACGCCCGGCAGCTCGGCGGCCGGGCCGCGGAGGACGGGGTGGGCTGGCAGCGACAGTTCCGCCAGCACGGCGGCAAGGTGCCCGCGCACGCCCGGGAGTTGGAGAGCTCACCGAACCTGTGGCCGGGGATGAGCCTGTTCCGCCCGGGCCCCGGCACCGCCGTGGTCGGCAGTGCGGCGCAGGTGGTCGAGCGGCTGCGGGAGTTCGAGGAGCTGGGGGTGGACACCTTCATCCTCTCCGGCAACCCGCTGCTGGAGGAGGCCTACCGGGTGGCGGAGACCGTCCTCCCGGCGCTGCGCGGCTGAGTTCGGCCGGGCCCGCCCCCGCGGCGGGCCCGGCCGAAGGGTGTTACGCGGAGAGCCGGTCGATCTCGGCCAGCTCCTCGGCGGCCAGCGGGCCGGCCGCCAGCGCGTCCAGGTTCTGGTCGAGCTGGCGCACGCTGCTCGCCCCGATGATCACCGAGACCACCCGCGGGTCGCGCAGCACCCAGGCCAGCGCCAGCTGGGCCAGGCTCTGGCCGCGCTGCTCGGCCACCTTGTTCAGCGACCGCAGCTGCTCCAGCTTGGCCGGGGTCAGCGCCTCCTCCTTGAGGAAGTGGCCCACCGACATCCGGGAGCCGGCCGGCACCTCGCCGCTCAGGTAGCGGTCCGTCAGCAGGCCCTGGGCCAGCGGGGAGTAGGCGATCAGGCTGGTCTGGGTGTCGCCCACCGCGTCCAGCACACCGGTGCTCTCCGGGCGGCGGTCCAGGATCGAGTAGGCGCTCTGGTTGAGCAGCACCGGCGTGCCCAGCTCGCGCAGGATCGCCACCGCCTCGCGGTGCTGCTCGGCCGGGTAGTTGGAGATCGCCGCGTAGAGCGCCTTGCCCTGGCGCACCGCGCTGGCCAGCGCGCCCATGGTCTCCTCGAGCGGGGTCTCCGGGTCGAAGCGGTGCGAGTAGAAGACGTCCACGTAGTCCAGGCCCATCCGGCCCAGCGACTGGTCCAGGCTGGCCAGCAGGTACTTGCGGCTGCCGCCGTCGCCGTACGGGCCCGGCCACATGTCGTAGCCGGCCTTGCTGGCGATGAACAGCTCGTCCCGGTACGGGCGGAAGTCCTGGGCGAACAGGGTGCCGAAGTTCTTCTCCGCCGAGCCGTACGGCGGGCCGTAGTTGTTGGCCAGGTCGAAGTGCGTGACACCGCGGTCGAAGGCCCGGCGCAGCACCGCGCGCTGGACCTCCAGGGGCTGGGTGTCGCCGAAGTTGTGCCACAGGCCGAGCGAGACGGCGGGCAGCTGCACGCCGCTGCGCCCGGCGCGGCGGTAGGTCATCGAGGCGTAGCGGGAGTCGGCCGCGAGGTAGGTCATGGCGGCCATCCTGCCAGGTCGGCCGGCGTGGTCTCAGGAGGTGAGACCGGCCGCGCCCGACGCGTGCGCCGCGAGCAGCGCGGGCAGCCGCCGCATGTCGTCGAAGAGCACGGTGCCCGGCCCGGCCAGCCGCTCGGCCGGGGTCACGCCGCGGGTGTAGGCGAGGACCGGGATGCCGGCGGCGCGGGCGGCGGCCACGCCGTGCGCGCTGTCCTCCACCACCACGCAGGCGGCCGGGTCGGCACCCAGGGTGCGGGCCGCGTGCAGGAAGAGGTCGGGGGCCGGCTTGCCGCGGGCCACGTCCTCGGCGCCGCTGAATATCCGGCCCGCGAACCGCTGGTGCAGCCCGGTCCGCTCCAGGCCCCGGCGCAGCCAGCGGTGGCTGCTGTTGGAGGCCACGCAGTCCGGCAGGTCGATCGCCGCCAGCGCCTCGGGGACGCCGTCCACCGGCGCCAGCCGTTCCTCCATCAGCTTGTTGTGCAGCGGCCGGTACCGCTCCCACCAGTCGGTGGGCAGCGGGCGGCCGATCATCTGCTCGATCACCGCCGTCTTGGCCTCGTGCGAGGTGCCGACGAAGGTGTCGATGATCTCCTGTTCGGTCATCGGGTGCCCGAGGTCCGCCATCGCCACCAGGTCCACCTCGATCCCGAGGGGTTCACTGTCGATGAGCGTGCCGTCACAGTCGAAGATCACCAGTTCGATCACTCCTGCACCCTAGTACGGTGGAGGCGGGCGATGGGAGGCTCGGATGCGGAGCGACAGCGACATCACGGAGCGGGCGGACTTGGAGCTGTTGCTGCGCCGGTTCTACGCGGCGGCCTTCGCCGACCCGCTGATCGGCCCGCGGTTCGCCGGCCTGGACCTGGCCGCCCACCTGCCGCACATCACCGACTTCTGGGCCGGCTCGCTGCTGCGCAACGCCGAGTACCGCCGCAACCTCTTCGCCCCCCACACCGCGCTGCCGCTCACCGCCGAGCACTACGGCCGCTGGGTGCAGCTCTGGTCGGCCGCCGTGGACGGGCTGTTCGCGGGCCCGAACGCCGAGCGGGCCAAGGCCCAGGCCCAGCGGATCGCCGTCGCCATGATCCGCCGCACCACCGGCGAGGACCCGGCGGCCGGCGGCCCCGGCGGCTTCGTCCCGGTCTCGGCCCTGCTGCTGCGCACCGGATAGCTAGGGCACGGCCACCCGCAGCGGTGCCAGCCGGGTGGCGACCAGGTTGACCGCACCGCTCTGGCGCTCCAGGCGGCCGTGCACCAGCAGGCCGGCCCGGTCCAGGGCGGTGCGGCGGTGCGGCTCCCAGACGGCGCGGTTGCAGACCACGTTGATCAGGCCGGTCTCGTCCTCCAGGCTCAGGAAGAGCACCCCGCCGGCCGTCGGCGGGCGCTGGCGGTGGGTGACCAGGCCGCCGACGATCAGTTCGCTGCCGTGCGCCAGTCCGGCCAGCTCGGCGGCGGGCACCGCGCCGATGTGCCGCAGCGCCGGGCGGACGTGCTCCACCGGGTGCCGGTCGGCCGAGGCGCCGGTGGCCCACAGGTCGGCGATGGTCTCCTCCACCGGCGTCATCGCGGGCAGTTCCGGCGCCGCGCCGCCCGGCGCCGTCCCCGGCAGCGGGTCGGCCTCGCCGGAGACCGCCAACGCTCCTGCTGCCCAGAGGGCCTGACGTCGGGTCAGGCCGAAGCAGCGGAACGCCCCGGCGGTGGCCAGCGCCTCCAGGGCGGCGGCCGGCAGCCGGGTGCGGTGCGCGAAGTCCTCCAGATCGCGGTAGGGCTGCCCCGCCGCCACGGCCGCCGCCTGCTCCTCGCCCAGCCCGCGCACCGTGGCCAGCCCGAGCCGGATCGCCGGCGCGTCCCGTGGCCCCTCCAGGGTCGGCCCGGCCGCGCTGGTGTTGGCGTCCACCGGGTGCACCCTGACCCCGTGCCGCCGGGCGTCCGAGATCAGGCTGAGCGGCGAGTAGAAGCCCATCGGCTGGTTGGCCAGCAGCGCGCAGGTGAAGGCTGCCGGGTAGTGGTGCTTCAACCAGGCGCTGGCGTACACCAGGTAGGCGAAGCTGATCGAATGCGACTCCGGGAAGCCGTAGTTGGAGAAGGCCTCGATCTTGGTGAAGACGTCCTCGGCGACCTCCGGCGGGATGCCCCGCTCGGCCATCCCGTCCAGCAGCCGTTGGCGCAGCTCGGCCACCCGCTGGTGCGAGCGCTTGGCGCCCATCGCCTGGCGCAGCCGGTCCGCCTCCTCGCCGCTGAACCCGGCGCAGTCGATGGCCAGTTGCATCATCTGCTCCTGGAACAGCGGCACCCCGAGGGTCTTCGCCAGGGCCCGCTCCATCAGCGGGTGCGGGCAGTCGGCGGGCTCCAGCCCGGCCCGGCGGCGCAGGTACGGGTGGACCGAGCCGCCCTGGATCGGCCCGGGCCGGATCAGCGCCACCTCCACCACCAGGTCGTAGAACTCCCGCGGCTTCAGCCGGGGCAGGGTGGCCATCTGGGCCCGGGACTCCACCTGGAAGACCCCGACCGTGTCGGCCCGGCAGAGCATCTCGTAGACCGCCGCGTCCTTGGGCGGGATGGACGCCAGGTCCAGTCGGCGGCCGTGGTGCGCCGCCACCAGGTCGCAGGCGTCGTGCAGCGCGGAGAGCATGCCCAGGCCCAGCAGGTCGATCTTGACCAGGCCGGCCCCGGCGGTGGACTCCTTGTCCCACTGCAGCACCGAGCGGCCCGGCATCCGGGCCCACTCGGTGGGGCAGATCTGCCCGATCGGCTCCCCGGTCAGCACCATGCCGCCCGAGTGGATGCCCAAGTGCCTCGGCAGCCCGTGCAGTTGCGAGCCGAGTTCGAGCACGTCTGCCGGGATCACGGCGTCCTCGCCGGGCGGGCCGTGGAAGTCCACCTGCCGGGAGAAGGCGTTCACCTGGTCCATCGGGTAGCCGAGCACCCGGGCGGCGTCGCGCAGCGCCAGCCGGGGCCGGTAGGTGATCACATTGGCCACCTGGGCGGCGTGCTCGCGCCCGTAGCGCCGGTAGACGTACTGGATCACCTCCTCACGGCGCCGGTGCTCGATGTCCAGGTCGATGTCCGGCGGCCCGTCCCGCTCCATGCTGAGGAAGCGCTCGAACAGCAGCCCGTAGCGGATCGGGTCCACCGCGGTGATGCCCAGTGCGTAGCAGACCGCCGAGTTGGCGGCCGAGCCGCGGCCCTGGCACCAGATGTCCGCACTCCGGCAGAACTCCACGATGTCGTGCACGATCAGGAAGTAGCCGGCCAGTTCCAGCCGTTCGATCACCGAGAGCTCCTTGGTGACCTGGGCGTGCGCGGCCGGGGCGTCGGGGCCGAACCGCTGCTCGGCGCCGCGCAGGGTCAGCGCGCGCAGGTGGCTGAACTCGTCCTCGCCGGGCGGCACCGGGAAGCCCGGAAGCTGCGGGTGCAGCTCGGTGAAGGTGAAGGCGCACTCCCGGCCGAGCGCCGCGGTGGCCTCCCGCACCCCGGGGAAGCGGGCCAGCCGGCGGGCCATCTCCGAGCCCGAGCGCAGGTGCGCGGTGCCCGCCGCCCTGGTCCAGCCGGCCGCCTCGCGCACCGTCCGGCGTCCGCGCAGCGCGGCCAGCCCCTGGGCCAGCCGGCCCTCGGCCGGGGTGGCGTGGTGCACGTTGTTGGAGGCCACCAGGCCCAGCCCGGCCCGCTCCGCCAGGGCGGCCAGCCGGTCGTTGGCCGGGTCGTCGCCCGGGAGTTGGTGGTCGATCAGCTCGACGAAGACGTTCTGCTCGCCGAACGCCTCGGCCAGCGCCCGCAGTTCGCCCAGCGCGGCATCCGGCCCGCGGTCCGCCAGGGCGCGCCGCACCCGGCCGCCGCGGCAGCCGCTGAGCACCGCCCAGTCGCCGCCGTGTGCCTGCGCCAGCTCGGCGAACTCGTACACCGGGCGGCCCTTGGCGCCGCCGGCCAGCTGGGCGGCGGCGATCACCGCGGAGAGCCGGCGGTAGCCGTCGGGGGAGCGGGCCAGCACCAGCAGGTGCTCGTCCGGCAGGCCGCCGGTGCCGCGCAGGTTCAGCTCGGCGCCGAAGGCGGTGCGCAGCGCGGTGCCCCGGGCGGCCGCGGCGAGCCGGACCACGCCGTAGAGGCCGTCGTGGTCGGTCAGCGCCAGGGTCTCCACGCCCAGCCGCAGCGCCTCGGCCACCAGCGCCTCCGGCTCGCTGGCGCCGTCCAGGAAGCTGAAGGCCGAGTGGGTGTGCAACTCGGCCCAGGCGGGCTGGGGTTCGGCGGACTGCGGGGCTTCCCGGGGCGGCTCGCTCTCCGGCTCCGGCGGTGTGGCGGCGGCCGGGGTCGGTGCTGTCCCGGTCATCTGGCGGCGCAGTTCGCCCCAGGGGGTCAGGTGCTTGCTGTCGAAGCCCATCAGCTGTACGACCCTTCGGCCGACCAGCCGCCGCCCGCCAGCACCAGCAGCAGCGCCCGCCCGTCCGCCAGCGTGACCTGGAACCGGGCCCGGCGCCGGGACAGCTCCGGATCCCACCAGCGCTCCACCGCCGGCCACGGCCCGGCCCAGCCGGTGATCACCACCAGCCGTCCCTCCAGCAGCAGCTGGCAGGGCGGCGCGGTGACCTCGGCGCGGCCGCTGACCCCGACCGGCCGCCCGGCCGCGTCCAGTACGGAGACCGGCACCGGCTGCGGCCAGACCACCCCGGGCGCGGGGTGCGGCAGCCGTCCGGGCCAGGGCGCGTCCCGGTCGGCGGCCGGCTCCGGCTGCTCGCCCCAGGGCACCCGCACCAGCACCTCGCCGGGACCGCGCCCGCCGACCCGCTCCACCCGGCTCAACCCGCCGTAGCCGAGCAGCGCCTGCACCCGGGCGGCCGCCCGCTCCACCCGGTCGGCGACCACCGTCTGCCCCCAGAGCGCGAGTTGGCGCCCGCTGTCGGGCACCAGCTCCTCCGGCACCAGCCGCAGCACGGTGAAGCCGCCCGCCTCCGGGGCGAAGGCGCCGGCGCCCTGCCAGGCCTGCAGCTGCCAGCGCACCCGCTCGGCCAGCGCGGGCGCGGAGAGCCGTCCCTCGTGCTGCCAGAGCCGGGCCGCCGAACTGCCGTCCGCGCAGCCCACCTCCACCGAGACCCGGCGGCAGGCCACCCCGGCCCCGGCCAGCGCGGTGTGCAGCTGCTCGGCGAGGGTGCGGCCGACGAAGACCAGCGGCTCGGCCAGTTGCTCGGGCGGGTCGAAGCGGTGCTCGACCGCCAGGTCGAGACCGGGCAGCGGCGCGGCCGGCGGACGGGCCTCCAGACCGCGGGCCAGCCGGTGCGCCAGCCGGCCGGCCGGGCCGAACCGGTCGGCCACGGTGGCGGCGGGCAGCCGGGCGAAGTCGCCGAGGGTGGGCAGGCCGAGCCGGACCAGCAGCTCGGCCAGCTCCTCGTCCTCCAGGGCGGCCACCGGGTAGGGGGCCAGGAACTCGGCGGTCCGCCCGACCGGCACCAGCACCCCGGCACGGGCGGCCAGCACCCCGGCGAAGACGCCCTCGGCGACGCCGACCCGGGGGCCGGGCGGCAGCAGGGCGGGGGCGGCCGGTTCCTCGGCAGCCTGCGCCGCGGTGTCCGTGGGCCCGCCCCAGTCGGTGGCCCGGTCCGCGCCGCCCACCGGCCGCCGCTCCGCGCCCAGCTCCGCCAGCGCCTGCTGCACCAGCCCGACCAGCGCCTCCTCGCCGCCGAAGTACCGGGCCGGCCCCTTCACCGGCAGCACGCAGAGCCCCGGCCGCAGCACCTCCACCCGCGGGGTGAACTCCCCGAGGGCGGCCGCCACCGACTCGAACCGCCGGGTCTCGGCCAGCGGCTCGCGCTCGCGCAGCCGCAGCTCCGGGCAGAGCCGGTGGGCCAGCCGCAGCCGCTGCCCGCGCCGCACCCCGGCCCGCCGGGCGGCGTCCGAGCAGGCCAGCACCCGGCCGTCCTCGACCACGGCGACCAGGTCGCCGGGCCCGCTCAGCCCGCCGGACGCGATGATCGGCCAGTCCGGATACCAGACCGCCAGCACCCGCGCAGCTCCGGAACCGCGCACCTCACCCACCTCTGCCACCTCACACCGCCGTCAGCCGCCCCCGCCCCACCGCGTCGCCCGGCCGATCGCCGTGCCCCACCCCGACGGCGGCGGGCGCGAGTGCGCCGCCCCGTGTCCGTTCCCAGTCCGCCGCCTCGGCCCGCTCGGCCTCGGTCAGCTCCCGCACCACCCCGTGCTCGTCCGGCAGCCAGAGCAGCCCGGACCGCCCGCGGGCGGCCGCGCCGCGCCCCTCCACCACGACCTCGGCCTGCCGCCCGGCGAGCAGCCCGTGCCCCTCGCCCAGCCCGAACCAGCGCCCGGCCCGGACGCTGAGCCGCAGCTCCGCCCCCGGCCACGCCCCGGCCACCAGCAGCACGCACCCGGTCCGCCGCAGCACCGCCCCGAGCCGCGCCGCCAACTGCGGCGCCACCGGCCCGGCCGGCCGCAGCACCAGCACCTCGACGGCACCCGCCAGCGCGGCCACCACCTCGGGCCACTGCCGCCCGGGCTCGTCCACCAGCAGCAGCCGCCCGGGGTCGATCCCGTACCCACTGGCCGCCAACAGCCCCACCTCGGGCAGCCCGACCACCGCGCACCAGCTCTCCAGCGCCCCCGCCCCCAGCGCGAGCAGCAGCCCCACGTCCCCCACCACCGACACCACACCCCCGCGCCGCAGCCCCCGCCCGGGCAGCAGCCCGGCGAGCGCGCCGGGCACCGCCACCGTGCCGGCCTGTTCGAACGACGCCGGCACCGGTGTCGTCGTCGGGGACAGCAGGACGGGGGTGGCCATGAGGCCAGTATCGAACATCCGTTCGTTCGAATGCCAGTCAGAATCGAATGTGTGAGCGATTACGGAGAGTGTCGACGTGCTGGCCGGCGGCCTGGTCCTGCCGTGCACCCGATGCGCCAGGGGGAGGGCCCGAACCGACCGTACGGACGGTTGCCTCGCAGCCTCCGCAAACGCGCTCTGCCATGCGTGTCAGTGCCTGTCACCATGCTGGGGTGGCCCATGACATCGTGTTCTTCCTCGCCCCCGACGACGCGACCGCCGCTACGACGCGCCTTCGGGGGCCCAGCGGCGCCTTCGAGTCCGTGAAGTGCCGCTTCATCGAGCCGGATACGGCCGTGGCCGAGTGGGACATGTACTTCGAACAACCCTCGTCCGAGGTCCCGCCGAGTGAGCAGCTCTATGCATGGCGGCCCTGGCCGGAGTGGGTCACAGCGCCTCTGAACGACGGTGTCGAGGTGATCGCCTTGCCACAGCGTCTGACCAGAGCACTGGCAGGGGCGAGCTCCGCCGAACTGGAAGGGCTCGCGGAACGCTGGACGGCGAGGCTCCGGTCCGAGGACGGGGACGACATGACGGACGACGATCTCCTGGCGGTCCTGCAGGGAGTCGCCCGGCTCGCGGTGTCCGCAGTGGAGACGGGTGGCGGCCTCTACAGCTGGAGCTTCTGAGGTGAGGCTCCGAGCGGGTCTGCTGTGAGCCCGTAGGCGGGACCTCTCGGGCACGTCCGGGCGGGCCCCGCGCTCCGGAAAACCGGTTGGCGGATCGCGGCGCCCACTGCTAGCTTTCCGGAGGCCGTGCAAGAGACAGAGGAGGTGGTACCCGTGAAGCTGATGAAGCTGACATCGACATGGGTGCTCTCCTCCGGGGGCACGGTCGGGCGATAGGTCGTCGTCCGGGAGCGCCGTTCCACGCGCATTCCCGAAAGGCACGACCATGAAGTTCATCTCCGAGCAGCGCCACGACGACGGCGTGCTCGAACGCGAATTCACCCTCGGCGAGATCCCCGGCACCCTGTGGACCCCCGCGTCCGCCGAGGCCGCGCCGGTCCCGCTGATCCTGATGGCCCACAACAACGGCCTGCCCAAGAACGAGCCCCGGCTGGTGGCCCGCGCCCGTGACGTCGCGGCGCGCGGGTACGCGGCCGCGACCATCGACGCGCCCGGGTGCGGGGTGCGGCCCCGGTCCGCCGAGGCCGACCAGGCGCGTGCCGACCTCCGGGCGGCGATGCAGGCCGGTGCGCCGGCCGACGAGCTGGACGGCATCTTCGAACGGCTGGTCGGCCCGCTGGTCGAGAACGCCGCTCCGGAGTGGCTGACCACTCTGGACGCCCTCCTCGACCTGCCGCAGATCGGCGACCGGGTCGGCTACTCGGGCTGGACCGCCCTGGGCATCCGGCTGGCCGTCACCGACCCGCGGATCGCCGCCGCCGGGCTCTTCGCCGGGGGCTACGTTCCGGTTGCCCTGCGCGCGGAGGCCGTGCGGTTCACCATCCCGCTGCTCTTCCTGCTCCAGTGGGACGACGAGGGCAACCCGCGCCAGCGGGCCCTCGACCTGTTCGACGCCTTCGGCAGCCGGGAGAAGACCCTGCACGCCAACCTGGGCGGGCACGTCGGCACGCCGTGGTTCGAAGCGGAGGACGCCGGGCGGTTCTACGACCGGCACCTGAAGTCCTGACCTGAGCAGCGGACCGCCGGGTCGGCCTGCTGCCGGCCCGGCGGTCCGTAGGATCGTCCACATGCCCCTGCGACCCGTGATGGTCAACTTCAAGGCCCTCGACCCTGCGGCCCTCGGCCGCTTCTGGGCGGCGGCGCTCGACTGGACGGCGTACAGCCCGGGTGTGACCACCTACGTCGGTCCCGGCGGCGGGCCGGTCTGGCCTGACCCGGTCTTCCTGGGCATCGACCTCGTCCCGGTCCCGGAGCCGAAAGCGGCGACGAAGAACCGGGTGCACCTCGACCTCGCCACCACCTCGCCGGAGCACCAGGCGGAGCTGGTCGCCCGGCTGTGCGACCTCGGCGCCACGCCTGCGGACGTCGGCCAGGCCGACGTTCCGTGGACGGTCCTGGCGGACCCCAACACACGTGATTACCAGTTCTGTGCAGCTTAGCCGCAGGTCAGCACCAACGACAGAGCCCCGCCCGGCACTTGGCCGAACGGGTCGTTTTGCTGTCTGGCGAGACCTACTCGGTGCGAACGGCTCGATGGTGCGGGACGGCCCGGCACTCACGCGACCAGTCAGGGCGGGGTCTGGCGGGCGCGGGTCAGGCTCGGACGAGTTCGGCGGCACGTTGCCCGAGGTCTGCGGCGCCGGGAATGCCACGCCGGGCCCAACTCGTCATTGTGGTACGGACTTTGTGAAGGTCCTTCTTGTGCCGGTCCGAGACGACTCCGTCCATGAAATCCAGCGACTGACCCCAGATCCCCACAGCTTCGTCGTGACGCCGCTGGGCAGCGACGGACCGGGCCAGATTCCCGAGCGTCAGGGCGTGAATGCGCCGGAACGCCTCGGGGTCACGACCGGCGAGGGCGGCCCGGTGGTGGCGCTCGGCCGCCTGGTGGTCTTTCAGCTCGGCCAGCGTCTTGGCGGTGTGAGAGGCGACGGTTGCCGCTACCGGCCCGGTAGCCGCCGTGAAAGACGCGGGCGGCGTCGCGGTGTCGAGCATTGCGTCCTCGGCTGCGAGAAGCGCCGCCGCAGCCCTCTTCCCGCTTCCCACGGCTCCGTACGCCCTGGCGCTCGTGATCAGCAACAGGGCTTCGGTCTGCGGGTCCACCTTCCCGCGTGCTCGACGTAGGGACTCCTCCGCCAGTTCGACGCAGAACTCCGGCTGCTTGAGGTTGAGAGCCTGATGGGCGAGAGCGCGCATCATCCAGGCTCCGTGTCCTGTCGGATCGCTCTCGCAGGCGAGTTGGTAGCCGAGGAGGTAGTACCGCTGTGCGGCGCCCTCCCGGCCCAGGTCGTGGTACTTCCAGGCGGCGAGGTACGACAGTTCGGCCGCCACGCCGTAGGCGTCCCGGCGAATCGCCTCGGAGGGGTACACGGCCTGGAGCATCGGCACCACCGTGTCGGTCAGGTAGGTGGTCACCGCACTCAGCCCGTGCCCACCGCCAAGACGCTCGTCAGCGGCGGTGAACACGCTGGTGATGTGCCGGACGGTGGCCACCTCGCCGACGCCCACCCGGCCGCCGGTCCTTCCCGCTCGCAAGGTGGCGGCGACCGCTTGGTGATCGTAAGTCAGCGGCAGGGCCACAGCTGCGGTGGCGAACACACTGGCGAGGAAGTCACGGCGGGACTGCATCACGGCTCTCCCGAGGTCGGCGGCGGTGGCCAGCGGGTCGGCACTCATAACCTCCCCGATCGCTTCCGACCCTAATCCGATCTCCGCCACGGTCACCTTGCGGCGCGTCTTCCGGGTAAGGGCCTCGGCGAGGTACAGCGGTGTGCGGCCAGTGGGGGTTCCGCCGGCCACCCAGTGAGCGACGGCCGAGGGTGCCGTTGCCAGGTGCTCCCCCGCCTCGGAAGCGACCGCGCGCACTGTCGTCGCCAGTGCTTGGTACGTGCATCCGGCCTCGGCGATGACACGGGTCAGTGCCTCGTTTGGTGCCTTAGTGTCCGTCAACTGTCGCCCCTAATTGCGATCTTGAACGGGTTGAACGGGATCGGTGTGCTCCCACCGTACCCCCGGAGCGTGACTGGCTGTTCACTGATTGCACCGACAGGCCGGGGGCACCCGCCCGGCCGGTACGGCAAGGCAACACCGGCCGCAAGCCGTGCGGTGCACCCGCCAGCGGTTCGCAGACTCCTCCCCGAACCTCGGAGGGGAGCACCAATCCGCAGTAGTTCCCATGGAAGGAGCAGGACTATGCCCGCCAACATCGAGGTCAGCAACCTGACGCGCCGCCTGGACCACTCGGTGCCGGACGGCGACTTCGCGCCCGTGGCCGTCGCGTCCCTGACGCGGAACCTGGACCACATGGTCCCGGACGGCGACTTCGCGCCCGTGGCCGTCGAGGTCTGACGGCAACTAGCAGTTGATGCCGAGTAGTTGACGGCATGGCGGGTCGGCTCGGGCAGCCACCGGGCCGGCCCGCATCGCCTCACAGTCCCGAGCAAGGAGAGTCCGCAGTGAACACCACCATCGCCACCAGCGTCCCGGCAGGCTCCTTCTTCGACCTCAGCCGGAAGGACCCGGAGCTTCTCCGCCTGCGGGAGGAGGGCGCCGAAAGCGCCCTGCCGTTCGCCCTGATGGAACGCCTCATCAAGTCCGGCACCCCCTACGCGCAGCACGCCCGTTCCCTGCGCAGCGAGAACGTGACCGTGGCCGGTGTGTCCTTCGACTGGTTCGACGCCCAGCTTCCCGGCGAGATCGCCGACGAGATCAGCCTGACGAACTACGAGATCGCCGAGCACACCGACGAACGCCGCGAGGCACTGTCCGAGGCGTTGGACCGGCTGTCGCTGGTCCACCCCGAGGGATTCGCCCGCGTGCGCGAGTTCGTCCGTGGCCTGCTGTGGGTCGGGCTCAGGCCCGGCGTCCGCGCTTCTTCGCTGACCAGTTCCAGTGACCCGGCGCTCCCGTACGTCGTCGTGTTCTCCGACAAGGCCCGGCACCACATCCCCCCGAACACGGTCAGCCCGGAGCCGTCTCCCCGCTTCCTGGCGGAGAACCTGCTGCACGAGGGGACGCACCAGTCGACCAGCTTCCACATCCTTCAGCACCAGGTCTTCGCGGACGGGTACTCGTCCAAGGAGTCGCCGAAGATCGAGATCCGGTGGCGAGCGGGGCAGGGCGTCGCGCGCAACCAGCACTGGGAGGTGGACCGGGCCTTCCACGCGACCTGTGTCTACAACCAGCTGTTGAGGTTCCGCCGCACCGAGCTGGACCGGAACGACCTGACCGCCAACGAGCGCGCGTGCTTCCAGGCCGCTTATGACGAGGGCCTGCCCGCCGTCCGCTACCTCATGCGCGAACTCGAACTCCTGAGTGAGAACTTCACCCCGCACGGGGTGGAGCTGCTGGCCGACCTGCGCCAGCAGACCGACCGCCTGTAGTGCCACCCTGAGCAGAACCGAACGAGGAGGGTCCGGTGCTCCAGCACCTCATCACACAAGACGCCGGCCTGCGGATGATCCCGACCGACCGGGACAAGTTGACCACGGCGATTGGCCAACTCCAGGACGATCTAAGGGCTTTGCCCGAGGAAGCCGACCCCGCTCGCACCCGGACCCTGTCCAGGTGGATCGGCATCGGGCAGATGTGCTTGGGCCGCCATCAGGAGGCCCTTACGTTCCTGCGGCAGTCGCTCGACTTGGCCGCAGCGAGCGGCAACACCCGAGCGGTCGTCGCCACCAGCCTCAACCTCGGCGACGCCCACCGCTACGCCGGTGACATGAGGGCAGCGGACGCGCTCTACCGCAGCGCCCTGGGGACCGCGCGGAGCCACAACCCAGAGCTGGTGGACTTCGCGCTCCAGCACACCGGTAAGTACCTGATGGAGCGCGGTGACCTCGCGGGTGCTGAGGCTCATCTCCGGGAAGCGCTGCGGCTGCGGATCGCCAAGGGCGACACCGAGCTGATCGGCTCCACACAGGCAGCACTCTCGCGGGTGGAACTGCTGATCGACCGCGCCGCCGCACCGGGATCGGACGACACCGCGCCTCGCCAGTGGAACGGCCGGTGGACCACGTGGCTCCAGGCCCACACCACCGCCCGCAGCCCGGACCGGTGGGCGGAGGACTTCCCCGCCATCCGGGGCGCCGTGCGCGGGCTGACCGCGCATCAGCGAGTCCACCCGCGACACCTGCGCGACCAGCCGTTCCCGGCTGAGCTGATCACCGCGATGGCGCAGGAGGCGGAGGAGGCCCTGACCACCAACGGCTACCTTCACAACGGCAAGTGGAACGCGGC
The DNA here is from genome assembly GCF_042869935.1 of Kitasatospora sp. NPDC006697. Lineage (NCBI taxonomy): Bacteria > Bacillati > Actinomycetota > Actinomycetes > Kitasatosporales > Streptomycetaceae > Kitasatospora > Kitasatospora sp. NPDC006697. The sequence goes on along the minus strand of NZ_JBIAGU010000014.1, from coordinate 202,420 downwards.
CGTGGGCGACGCCGCGAACCGGTTCACCGGGCAAGTCGATCTCGCAGCAGTCGTCACGGAGTCCACAGGGCTGGAAGTCGAGCAGCCGCACAACGGCGTCTATATCGGGTATCTGGAGGAGGGGCAGTTCCTCGACTTCCACGTTGACGAGTTCGGGTTCGGCGAGGCCAACCTGATCCTCTGTCTCAAGCACGAGCGTTCCGCCGCAGCTCCCACCGTGAGCGCTACCGTCTTCATCGGCGCCGACGGCTACCGTGCATGTGATCTCGCGGCGGGCGAATGCGTCGTGTTCGATGGTGCGATCACCCCGCACGGAAGGACGCCTCTCGGCGCCGGAGAACGCGTGACCCTCATCAGCTTCGGATTCCGTGCCCGTGATGCGGCCAAGCGTTCGGCCGCTCACCTCCCGGCGGCTCCGCGCTGAGTACGGGAAGTTCTTCACAAACGCAGAAAGGCCCCGCCCGGTCTCCCTGAGGGGAGAACAGGGCGGGGCCTTTGCGACTCTCTTGCCTGTAACGCTCCGCGCAAACGGCTCCACCTGCGGCGAGAGTCTTTTCCCTCCCTGCCGCGCCTTATGGCACCGGGAGGGAGTCACCCCCCTGGGTATCAGCGCAGGTCAGGGCCTCGGACAGGCTTGACGCGCTCACTGGCCCATCCTCCGGGCTGGTGAACGGCCGTCTCACGGCTGTGACACTGCGTACACAGCGGACGAAGACGCGACCATGCGTCCGGATCGAGCACACCTCGGGCGACCAACGACCGACGCGACTCCGGGAAGTGGTCGGCGACCACGGCGACGCGAGCACACAGCACGCACCACGGATGGGCGTACAGGTAGGCCCGACGGATACGGGGCCAGCGAGGGCCGTACGCGCTGCTGCCTGGTGTGCCTCGCTGTGCGTCCGCCTCGGCCTGGTGGCGAGGGCAGCGGCCACCACGGGCCGTCAGCTCGGGGCAGCCCGGGACAGAGCACGGGGGGCGGGGTCTTCGTGGCATGACAGGACCCCTGCTCTCGACGCGCAGCAGCGCTTTGGGTGGCACATGATTAAGACAGTGCGACCCTCAATTCGGGCGGTGCTCCAAATGACATACACCGTTGGCACTGAGAAATTCAACACAAAGGCACATCTGACGCAGCGCTGCATTGACATCCGAAATAAGTATCAGCCTCTCAAAGACGCGACTGTTTCGGACTCTGGCGAAGATGACTTCTTGCGTGCCCTGCTGCGCTTGCATCAGGATGCCGCGGACAAGATTGGTCAGGGCATTGATCATTTCGAAGTCAGGAGAAATGAACCGTGGGGCACGTATGGGTTCTGGGCGATCCGAATCGATGGCACCGAAGATGACTTCTCGTACCCGCACATAATCGGTGGACTTAGCCCCGACTAGGCACGCGCACTGTCGAACTCATTCGAGTCTTCAACGCGTGGCAAGTGCGGCACAGCGGCCACACGTTGTCGTCAGTGTCCTCGCCGCCGAGGGCGAGCGGGGTCCGGTGGTCAACGTCGACCAGCTCGGCAGGGAAGCCCTCGCCACACAGCCCGCACACCGCGAAGCCCGCTCGGTCGATCTGCCGGCGAAGCCGCTCGGCGCCGCTGTAGTGGCGACGAGTCCCCTGTATCAGCCATTCCATAGAGTTCCTGATACAGGGGACTTGCGAGTCGTGCAGCCGGTCTACGGGCCCGGCGGAATGACCGGCGGATCGATCGGGCTGCCGTCCGGACGTCTAGGCGTCACGTCGGTGGCTAGCAGCCGGCCAGGGTGCCTGGGGTCGCTCATCGGCTGGATTCCTCGCGGCATTGGCGCCCCCCGTTGCGGACTGGCAAGCCAGTTGGCGCATCCGACCACACAGGCCGCCCCTGCGCATCCCGGGGAAAGTGTGGATAGGTACCGTCCGGGCCGGGTTCGAGCGCGTCAACGGCCATGTCAGTCGGTCGCTTCGATGTAGGCGTCCCTGGCGGCGTCCAGCTCCTCTGAGAAGGCCGCACCGATGGCCTCGGCAGCCTTCTCCACCGCGCTGGTGATGTCCTCGATAATCCGCAGGTCGTACCGGCGCGGCTCTGGAACGGTCAGCGGGTCACCGAGGTGAGACTGTGCGTTCTGTGTGGCGGTCAGGATCTTCTCGCGCTTATACCGTTCGGCACGGTGTGCAACATATGCCTTGAACCACGGCTCAGCGGAAAGGAGTTCAAGGAACTCCGCATGCAGCTCGTTGCCCCGCGTTGATCGACCCTCGGCCTGCGCCATCCACGTCTTGACGAACGCGCGGTCGTACTCGGTGGCACGCTCGGCACGGCGAGCCTGCTCGACCGCCTCGGCGCCCGCCAAAGCTGCCTCGGCCTCCGCAAGCGGAGCTGCAAACTTGTCCGCCTGGGCACGCAGCTTGGCGAGCTTGTCAGCCGCCTTGGAAACGTCAGGGTTCACTTTCAGACCTCGCGATCGGTGGGGGCGGAAACGTTGCGGCCGAGCTGCATGGCGGAAGCCTTCGCAATCTCGTAGTGGCCGAGCGAGATACGACTGATCGGGTTGATCTGGTCGTACTGTTCGGGGCGGTCGCGCTTCAGCTTGGCAAGGTGCTCCATTTCGGCGCTGTACCGGAAAGCGTCGGCGCTCCTGTGGAGCTTTGCGGTCTCCCGGTCTTCGTAGGAGTACTTGGGCGTTTCAGGGTTGGTCACGGTGTTGCCTCCGGTTGGTTGCCTGTCGGCGAAATGGGAACGTCCCTGAGGGTCAGCGGGTGTGGTGCACGGGCAGAGCGGCAATAGAGGTACGGATACTCGGTCTTTCGGGCCCGCCAGTGGGGCGCACGCTAGACCTGCACTCTCGGAGGTAGAAGAGGGGGACGAATTCCCATGGCCGTCGGCAGTGGGCTTGATCGCCCTACTGTTGTGGAGAGCGCAGACCTTTCCCGCGCCCCCGAGACGGTGACAGGGTGACGCTGGTGAGGCAAATTTCTGTTTCTCTTAGAAACTCAACATCTAGAGAAAACTGAAATCACCGTCATCAGCGTCACCCCATCACCACCCTCGCTGGGGGGCTACGCCGCGACGGGCCCGGCGAGGCGGACCCGACTGTCTGCCGCGGGGGCGGTCTGCGGCGTCGCACTCAGCTCGGTGCGGAGCCCCGCCGTCTCCTCGATCGCCGGGTCCAGCTCACCCGCGATGGTGAACGTGACCCGCCGCGTGTCCAGCTTCCGCCACCCGCCGCGGACACCCCGCCGCACGTCGAGCCGGACCCCGGCGTCTACCAACATCCGTCGCCGGCCAGCAACGTCCGCGGTCGCCCAGTCGTCCGCGTAGGTCCGTCCGGTCTCCGTGACCACCCGCGTGGGCTCGGTCTTCTCCCGGGACTCCAACTCAGCTATGCGGCTGTCCAGCGCGTCATGTCGCTTCTGCCACTCCTGCGCAGCGTGCCGAGACTTCTGCTGCCCTTGAACTTTCAGGTGCGCCGTGTACTCCGCCACGGTGGCGTTCAGCTCCGGCTCGGGGTCGTACCCGGGCACCTCTACGACAGTCTTCGTCCGGATGGGGCCGACCAGCCGCAGAAACTCCTCTTCCACGTGGTCATCTGCCCAGTCTCCCCGGACGTTCGACGGCGCCTCACACTTGTCGCCGCGGGCGTGGTGGTTGCACTTGTACGTAGCGGTCTTGCCTTCCTGCGCGTTCAAGTACATGCGCCCGCCGCACGAATCGCAGTGGATGACCCGCAGCAGCAGCGCATCCGTGTCGGACCGGTCGCCGTTCTCGATGCTGCGTTCATCAAGGATGGCGCCGATCCGGTCGAACTCCTCGCGGGTGAGGATCGGGTCCGTGGTGCACATGATCGGGTTGCCCTGGTCGTCGCGCACGGGCACGCCGTTGTGCATCTTCCAGCCGATCAGCGTCTCACTGCGCAGCATTCGGGTAATGACCGCCGGAGTCCACTTGAACGCGTCCGCCACGACGTGGGAGCCCTTCGCCCCGCCGGTCTTTCCGCCCCGCTTTCGCCCGTTCTTGACGGACCAGTAGTCGCGCGGGCTGAGTACGTCGTCGGTGTTGAGCCCCGCTGCGATGGCGGACACCGTGGCACCCTCCAGCAGCTCCCAGACGATGCGCTCAATGACCTTGACCGCGTCGGGGTCGGGCACCAGGGTCCAACCCTTGCCGCCGAACTCCTCGGGCATCGGGGCGGGCATGTAGCCGTACGGCGGACGACCACCGCCACGCCACCGAAGCGGCATCTTGCGCATGGCAGCCATGGCGCCGGTAACCCGGTCACTGATCGACTGCGATTCAACCTGTGCGGCGAACGCCAGCATGAGCATCTGGAGCTCTGCCATGGGGTCCATGGGGTTGCGGAAGTCGAACACCAGGCGCCCGCCACCGATGCCTTCGGCGAAGACCAGCACCTTGCGGTGTTCCCTCGCCCACTTGGCGAGTTCGTGCATGTGCCCCATGGACCGGATGGCGCGGTCGAAGCGCCACCACACCAGGGCGTCGAAGCTGTCCGGGTTGCTCAGCCACTGGCCGAGCTGCGGGCGGGCGAACGGACTCGTTTTGGACGCGCTGACGTCGAGGTCCACCGCCTCCCGGAGTGCGGCACCCTGCCCGAAGTCGATGTGCAGCGCTGCGGCTGCCTGATCATCCGCCTCGCGCTGCCGCTCGGGGCTGGTGGTCTCGTCCGTCAGTACGGACAAGCGGACGCAACGAACACCCCGAAGGGTCTCGTTGAACACTGTGCCGGACAACGGGTTGCGGAAGTCTTCCATACAGCGTGGGGAGGGGGAAGATTTCCCAGTACCGCACTCCGAGCCTCTGACCTGCACAGATGCCGCTGCCATCTCTCACACTCCAGAACATCCAGTTCTGTGTGTCGGGAGATACCGAAGGCAATGAGTTCTGTGTGCTGGAGCCCCGGGAGGTCTACCGGCACACCGGGCCGATCGCCGCCGTGGTGGTCGACTGCGCGGACCCGAGGGCGATGGCCCGGTTCTGGGGCGAGGCGATCGACTGGCCGCTCCACGAGGTGGCCGACGACCACGCCTCGCTCCGCTCGGCGAAGGGCACCGGGCCGTACCTGGAGTTCCTGCGCGTCCCGGGCACCAAGGCGGTACCGGACCGCGTTCACCTCGACCTGCTGCCCTACCCCGGCGACGACCCGGCGGCGGAGGCGGACCGCCTGCGCGCGCTCGGGGCGACGGATCTGGATGTGGGACAGGGCGAGGCGCCGTGGACGGTCCTCAACGACCCTGAGGAGCACGAGTTCTGCGTGCTGGCCCTGGACTGATGCGTCAGAGGCCGGTGGCCTTGAGGGCGGTGATGAAGGCCGCCCACGCGTCGCCGGGGAAGAGGAGGGCGGCTCCGGACGGGTTCTTGGAGTCACGGACGGGGACGATGCCCGGCACGCCGTCGGCAACCTCGACGCACTCGCTCTGGGCACCCGAATAGGAGGACTTCCGCCACGTGAATCCGGCGACGGAGGCGGAAGTCAGAAAACTGCTCACCATGATCTAGACCATTTCCCGTGCGATGCGCTCGATCAGCGCGATTGACCTCGTGCTTGGCAGTGACTCCGCCAGAGCCCGGCGGAACAGGTTGGTGTACCTGCCCACCTCTTCCGGCTCCTCGATGTAGAGCGTGCTGAGGAGACTGTCCACGTACACCACGTCGGTGTCGATCGCGTCCGGGAAGCTCAGGATGGCGACGGGGCCGAACAGGGCCGCGTGCACGTCCGAAGCCTCGGGCAGGATCTGCAGATTGAGGTTCGGCAGCTCAGCGGTGGCGATGAGATGTTCGAGCTGTGCGTGCATGACCTCCCGTCCGCCGATCTGGTGCTTCAGGACGGACTCGGAGATGACGGCCCACGTGCGCAACGGCGCTTCACGGGTCAGGACCAGCCGGCGCTCTTGGCGGACCTTGGTGAGCGTTTCGATCTGTTCGGGCGTCGCGTTCTCGATCTGCGTGCGCACGACGGCGCGCGTGTAGTCCTCGGTTTGCAGGAGTCCTGGAACCAAGACCGTGCTGATGCAGTACATGTCCGACGCATCCGCCTCAAGCGCGATGTAATCCGCGTACGTCGGCGACAGCGTCTCCGAGTACCGGTCCCACCACCCCCGCAGCCGTCCCTCGCGCGACAGCGCCTCCAGCCGCACCCGCTCCGCCGGGTCGTGCACCTCGTAGAAGTCGAGCAGCAGCCGCAGGTCGACCAGCCGGATGCCGGACAGGGCCGCCTCGATCCGGCTGATCTTGCTCTCGGCGCACTCCAACTGCTGCGCGGCCTGAGCGAGCGTCACCTTTCGCGCGGTCCGGAGTTCCTTCAGGGTGCGGGCCAGGCGTCGTTGACGGACCGTCGGGTTCTTGTTCACGGGCACGTCGGGTGACCTCCTCTCGCGGGTGCGCTGGTCAGTCTGCCCTCCAGGGACCGTGAAAACAATCTTTAACGACTTCCAAAGTAGTGACTTGCACCGTGGCTTCTTCTGAGAGCATGCTGACGAGCAGTAGTCGATCCGCTCACCTCAGTGATCACGACGACTCGTCGGCCGGGCCTCCCCATGTCCGTCGCCAGCCGTCAACAGGGCTGCGCAGCAGTCGGATTGCTGCCGGTGATCGATGCCCGGAAGGGGCGTTGCCATGTCCGAAACGCTGGAGAACCCGCAGGTCGTGGTGGACGAGTTCACGCGGTGGCTGCCGCGTCACGGCAAGTCGGTAGGGGGCGCGCGGGCGTTGCTGCGCGACTTCCTCGCCGCTCCGGGTGACGCCGGACCCTGTCTCACGACCGCCGAGCTGGTGGTGAGCGAGCTGGTGACCAACGCGGTGCTGTACGGGTGTCCGGACGGCGGCCAGTTCGGCGACCTGATCTTCGTGCGGTTCGAGCGCCGCCGGGGGCTGGTGCTCATCGAGGTGCACGACGCCAACGGCGATCGGCCGGCCGCCTGCCGGGCCGGAGCGGAGGACGAGCACGGTCGCGGGCTCTGGCTGGTCGAGCAGCTCGCGCAGGAGTGGGGGTGTGGACCCCGGGAGGGGATCGGCAAGCGGGTCTGGGCTGTCATCGGCGGTTAGGCTGCGACCAGGCCACCGGCTGCCGCGTGGCCTGGAACCAGCCGCACATGGATGGAGCAGAGCGCGCGATGAGCAACGTCAAGCCCCACGCAGCCGACAGCCATGACCTGATCCGGGTGACGGGTGCGCGGGTGAACAACCTCAAGGACGTCAGCGTCGAGATCCCCAAGCGGCGGCTGACCGTCTTCACCGGCGTGTCCGGCTCCGGCAAGAGCTCCCTCGTCTTCGGCACCGTCGCCGCCGAGTCGCAGCGGCTGATCAACGAGACCTACAGCGCCTTCGTGCAGGGCTTCATGCCCAGCCTCGGCCGCCCCGACGTCGACGTGCTCGAAGGCCTGACCACCGCGATCATCGTCGACCAGCAGCGGATGGGCGCCGACCCGCGCTCCACCGTCGGCACCGCGACCGACGCCAACGCCATGCTCCGCATCCTCTTCAGCCGGCTCGGGCAGCCGCACATCGGGTCGCCGAACGCGTTCTCCTTCAACGTCGCCTCGGTCAGCGGTGCCGGCGCCGTGACGATGGAGCGCGGCGGTCAACAGGTCAAGGAGCGACGCGAGTTCAGCGTGCTCGGTGGCATGTGTCCGCGCTGCGAGGGGCGCGGCAGCGTCTCCGACATCGACTACCGCCAGCTCTACGACGAGACCAAGTCGATCAACGAGGGTGCGATCACCATCCCCGGCTACAGCATCGACGGCTGGTACGGCCGGATCTACAGCGGCTGCGGCTTCTTCGATCCGGACAAGCCGATCCGGAAGTTCACCAAGAAGGAGCTGCACGACCTGCTCCACAAGGAGCCCACCAAGATCAAGGTGAACGGGATCAACCTCACCTACGAGGGACTGGTTCCCAAGATCCAGAAGTCGATGCTCTCCAAGGACAAGGACGCGCTGCAGCCGCACATCCGCGCCTTCGTGGACCGCGCCGTCACCTTCGCCACCTGCCCGGACTGCGGCGGCACCCGGCTGAGCGAGACGGCCCGGTCGTCGAGGATCGGAAAGCTGAACATCGCCGACGCCTGCTCGATGCAGATCAGCGATCTGGCCGACTGGGTGCGGGAGTTGGACGAGCCCTCGGTGGCGCCGCTGCTCGACTCGCTGCGCCAGACCCTGGACTCCTTCGTCGAGATCGGCCTCGGCTACCTCTCCCTCGACCGTCCGGCCGGCACCCTCTCGGGCGGCGAGGCGCAGCGGGTCAAGATGATCCGCCACCTCGGCTCCGCCCTCACCGACACCACCTACGTCTTCGACGAGCCCACCACCGGCCTGCACCCGCACGACATCCAGCGGATGAACGACCTGCTGCTCCGGCTGCGGGACAAGGGCAACACCGTGCTGGTGGTGGAGCACAAGCCGGAGACCATCGCGATCGCCGACCACGTGATCGACCTCGGCCCCGGCGCGGGTACGGCGGGCGGCACCATCTGCTTCGAGGGCGATGTGGCCGGGCTGCGCGCCAGCGGCACCGTCACCGGCCGGCACTACGACGACCGGGCCGCGCTGAAGCCCGAAGTCCGCACCGCCACCGGTGTGCTGCAGATCCGTGGTGCCACCGCGCACAACCTGCGCGAGGTCGACGTGGACATCCCGCTCGGGGTGCTCGCCGTGGTCACCGGGGTGGCCGGCTCCGGCAAGAGCTCGCTGGTGCACGGGTCGATGCCCGCCGACGCGGAGGTGGTGTCGATCGACCAGAGCCCGATCCGGGGCTCGCGGCGCAGCAACCCGGCCACCTACTCGGGGCTGTTGGAGCCGATCCGCAAGGCCTTCGCCAAGGCCAACGGGGTCAAGCCGGCCCTGTTCAGCGCCAACTCCGAGGGTGCCTGCCCGAGTTGCAACGGCGCCGGGGTGATCTACACCGACCTGGCGATGATGGCCGGGGTGGCCACGGTCTGCGAGGAGTGCGAGGGGCGGCGGTTCCGGGCGGAGGTGCTGGAGTACCGGTACGGCGGGCGGGACATCAGCGAGGTGCTGGCGATGTCGGTGGCCGAGGCGGAGGAGTTCTTCGGCGCCGGCGAGGCCAGGCTGCCGGCCGCCCACCGCATCCTGGCCCGGCTCGCCGATGTCGGCCTGGGCTACCTGCGGATCGGCCAGCCGCTCACCACGCTCTCCGGCGGTGAGCGCCAACGGCTCAAGCTGGCCGTGCAGATGGGGGAGAAGGGCAGCGTCTACGTGCTCGACGAGCCCACCACCGGCCTGCACCTCGCCGATGTCGAGCAGCTGCTCGGGCTGCTCGACCGGCTCGTGGACTCCGGCAAGTCGGTGATCGTGGTCGAGCACCACCAGGCCGTGATGGCGCACGCCGACTGGATCATCGACCTCGGTCCCGGCGCCGGCCACGACGGCGGCCGGATCGTCTTCGAGGGCACGCCGGCCGACCTGGTGGCCGCTCGCTCCACCCTGACGGGGGAGCACCTGGCGGACTACGTCAAGGGCTGATCGGCCGTCACCAGCAGGTAGGCGGCGTCGACCGCGACCCCGGCGCCGCCTCCGGCCCGGTTCCACTCGGTGAAGACGGCGGCCAGCTCCTGGTGCAGCTCCTCCCAGCGCCCGGCCGCCGTCAGCCGGGCGCGCTCGGCCTGGAGGTGGCCGGCGGTGCGGATCCAGAACGCGGCGCCCTCGGCGGCGGAGGGGAAGTCGAGCCGGACGACTTCCAGGGAGGTGGTGACCTCCGCGCCCGCGAACAGGGCACCCATGTACTCCGGGGAGCCCCAGCGGGCCGGCGGCTGCCCGCCGGCCGGGGGCGGCGGCAGGTAGCCGGCCATCGCGCGGTTGACGGCGGAGGTGAAGCCGTCGGGCGTCCAGGCGGCGGAGACGATCCGTCCGCCCGGGCGGCAGCAGCGCAGCAGGGCGGAAGCGGCCGCGGCGTGGTCGGGGGCGTACATCGCGCCGAAGACGGTGAGCACCCGGTCGAAGGCGCCTGTCAGGGAAGCCGCGTCCGCCTGCTGCCAGGAGATCGTCAACTCCTCCGCCCGCGCGCGCTGCCGGGCCGGCGTCAGGAGCTCGGGAGTGGGGTCGGCGGCGGTGACCAGGGCACCGCGGCGGGCGGCGGCGAGGGCCGCGTTGCCGGTGCCGGTACCGACGTCGAGTACGGTCGTCCCGGGGGCGATCCGCGCAGCGCGGACCACCCGCTCGGCCACGGGGACGAGGCGCCGGGCCATCGCGGGGTAGTCGCCCGCCGCCCAGGTCGAGGCGGAGGAGGGGGCGGGCGCTCGGGAGGTGGACACGGTGGCGGCCTCTCTGCCGGAGTAATGGGTGGTGGGGCCAGCTTCCGCCGCGGGCGGGCGCCGGCGGTGGTACAGGAACAGGACCGGTGGAGGCGGGCGGGACGGTGGGGAAGGACCTGGCGAGCGCAGACATGGAGCAGCCCACCGACAGCCCCGGCCTCGAGTACTGCCCCGTCACCGCCGCCGTGCAGGCCGTCGGCGACCGCTGGACCCTCCTGGTGCTGCGTGAACTCCTCATGGGCTCGCACCATTTCAACGACATCCACCGCGGCCTCCCCGGCGCCAACCGCACCCTGCTCTCCGGCCGGCTGCGCCGGATGCAGGCGGACGGCCTGGTGCACCGCCGGCCCGGCCCGGACGGCCGGCCGGGCTACCACCTCACCCCCGCCGGCGCCGCCCTGGAACCCGTGGTCTGGCAGCTCGGCGACTGGGCCCGGCAGTGGCACTTCGGCGAGCCGCAGCGCGAGCAGCTGGACGCGGGGTGGCTGCTCTGGCGGCTGCGGCAGTTCGTCCGGCCCGAACGGCTGCCGGACCGGCGGGTGGTGGCCGAGTTCGTCCTGCACGACCAGCAGGAGCCTCCCGAGCACGCCTGGCTGCTGCTCGCCCCGGGCGACATCAGCGCCTGCCACGTCCACCCCGGCCACGACACCGACCTCTGGGTCACCGCCGACCTGCGCGCCATGCACCGCCTGGTGGCCGGCACCACCACCCTGGCCGCCGCCGGCCTCGACCTCTCCGGCGACCCGGCGCTGACCGCCGCCTTCCCGGGCTGGTTCGCCTGGCGGGTCCCCGGAACAGGAGCTGGTCGGAGCTGACGGAGGGTCGGAAGAATGGGGGCCGTCCCGCTACGTCCGGCAAGGAGCCTCCAGTGAACACGACCCCCAGCCGCGCCAGCCTCGACGGCCTGGTGATGGGCGACGCCTTCGGCGACAGCTGGTTCCTCCGCTCCGACCAGGACGCCGAGCAGCTGCTCGCGCAGCGCCGGCTGCGCCCCGCCCCGTGGCCCTGGACGGACGACTCGGCGATGGCGATCGTCCTGCACGACCACCTGGCGGCCCACGGCGAGGTCCGGCCCGGCGTGCTGGCGAGCGCGTTCGCCGCCGAGTACCGGCGCGACCCGGACCGGGGTTACGGCCCCTCGATGCACGGGGTGCTGCGCCGGATCGAGGCGGGGGAGGACTGGCGGGCCGTCACCACCGGGCAGTTCGAGGGCCAGGGCTCCTGGGGCAACGGCGCCGCGATGCGGGTGGCCCCGCTGGGCGCCTGGTTCCACCGGGACCTCCAGGCCGTCCGCGCGCAGGCGGAGCTCTCCGCCCTGGCCACCCACGCGCACCCCGAGGCGGTGGCCGGGGCCCAGGCGGTGGCGCTGGCGGCCGCGCTGGCCGCGGCCGGTGCGGCGGGGGAGGCGCCGCCGCGCGCCGAGTTCCTGCGGGAGGTGGCGGGGCTGCTGCCGGTGAGCGAGGTGCGGTCCCGGCTGCTGGTGGCGGCCGGGCTGCCCGAGCGCAGCTCGGTCCGCCATGCGGCGGCGGTGCTGGGCTCGGGCCTGCTGGTCTCCGCACCCGACACGGTGCCGTTCGCGCTCTGGTCGGCCGCCGGGCAGCTGGACGACCTGGCGGAGGCGCTCTGGCAGACCGTGGCCGGCTGGGGCGACCGGGACACCACCTGCGCGATCGCGGGCGGCGTGGTGGCCGCCCGGACCGGTACGGGCGCGCTGCCGGAGCAGTGGCAGGCGGCCCGCGAGCCGTTCTGAGTCACCCCAGGTGCCGCGCGAACCCCTCGCGCCAGGACGGGTGCACCGGCTCCCAGCCCAGGACCTTGCGCGCGTAGGAATTGTCAGCCCCCCGCTCCCAGGGCTGTCGCGGAGCCTCCGAAGCGGCAGGCGCCGGCAGGCCGAGCGCGGCGGCCAGCGCCGGGACCCACTGCGCGGCGGCGGCCGGCTCGTCGTCCGTCACGTTGACCACGCCGGACGGCCAGTCCAGGGCGGCCACGGCGGCCCGCGCGGCGTCGGTGACGTGCAGCCAGGAGGTGACGGCCGGGCCGGCCGTCACCTCGCCCCGGCGCAGCCGCTCCTCGACGAGCCCGCCGGGGGTGTACCAGGTGCCGGGGCCGTAGAACATGCCGTAGCGCAGCACCACGTGCTCGGGCAGTTCGGCGGCGGCCGACTCCAGCACGCGCAGCGAGCCGACCAGGGCGGCCCGGTCCGCGTCGGGGTCGAGCGGGGTGGCCTCGTCGGCGGGGGTGTCGCCGCCCTGGTAGCCCCAGCTGATCGACTGGGCGACGATCCGTCGGACCCCCGCGGCGCGGGCGGCGTCGACCAGGTTGCGGGTGCCCTCGCGGCGGATCCGGGCGTTGGCGGCGAAGTCGTAGTCGGCCAGGGCGGTCAGCTGGTGGATCACGGCCTCGGGCGCGGCGGCCCGGACGGCCTCGGTCACGGCGGCCCGGTCGAAGACGTCCAGCCGGACGGCGGCGGCCCCGGCCGCGCGCAGCTGCCCGGCGCCGGCTTCGGTGCGGGTGGTCGCGGTCACCCGGTGGCCCGCGTCGCGCAGCAGCGGCAGCAGCAGTCGGCCGATGGCGCCGGTGCCCCCGGCGAGGAAGACGTGCATGGCGGAGGAGCCCTTCTGCGGCGGCGGAACCGGACGGGCTGTCAGTTGATCACGGAGCACGGTGCGCGCACGACCGGGAATCCCGGTCCGTGGACGGGGACAAGGGCGCCGTGGCCGGAAGTCGACGCTCCGTCAGCCTCCCCCGGGTGCCGCCCGCCCGCGTGGGGGTGCGGGCGGGCGGCGGTCCGTGGGGGCGGTGTCCAACGGCGCTCAGGCGAACGCGTCGTTCATCGCGGCGGCCAGCCGCAGGTGCGGGCGGGCCTCCTCGCCGCGGCCCTGGCGCTCCAGGGTGCGGCCGAGCATCAGGTGCGCGTAGCTCTCCGCCGGGTCCTGGGCGAGGACCTCGCGGAGCTCGGCGGCGGCCCGCTCCAGCTGGGCCGAGTGGTAGTAGCTGCGGGCGAGCAGCATCCGGGCGGCGAGCTGTCCGGGCTCGGCCGCGACCAGCGGCTGCAGGATGCGGGCGGCGTCCGAGTAGGCCTTGCTGTCGAAGTGCAGCCGGGCCCGGTCGTACTCCTCGGCGGGGGTGCGGTCGGCCGGGGTCCGCGGGTCGGCAGTGGTGCGGGAGGTCACGGTGACGGACTCCTTTCGGTGTTCCTGGGGTGCCGACCCGGATAACATCCCGTGAAGATTCAACTATTCCGGGGTCACTATCGCGCCCATTTCCCGTTCTGTCCAGGCCTTGGCCGCGATCCCCCCGAAGACTACTCGGCATGCACATGGCTACCGCCGGTAACCCTTCATCCGGGCTGTACCTACTGGTAGGTCTAGACGCTGTACCTACTGGTATGTACGATGATCGACATGGACACCAGCGACCGGCTCATCGAGAGCACCCAGGAGCTCCTCTGGGAGCGGGGGTACGTCGGGACCAGCCCCAAGGCGATCCAGCAGCGCTCGGGGGTGGGTCAGGGCAGCATGTACCACCACTTCCGCGGCAAGCCCGACCTGGCCGCCGCCGCGCTGCGCCGCAGCGCCGAGCAGCTGCGGGAGCTGGCCGAGCGTCAGCTGGGCGGCCCCGGCACCGCCTTCGAGCGGATCGCGAACTACCTGGGCCGCGAGCGCGAGGTGCTGCGCGGCTGCCGGATCGGGCGGATGGCGCAGGATCCGGAGGTGATCGCCGACCCCGAGCTGCGGGCGCCGGTCGAGGAGACCTTCGAGTGGCTGACCGGCCGGATCGCCGGGGTGATCGAGGAGGGCCGGGCGGCCGGCGAGCTGCGCCCCGGCGCCCCCGCCGCCGAGCTGGCCCGGGCGCTGACGGCGGTGGTCCAGGGCGGCTACGTGCTGGCCCGGGCGGCCGACTCCGCGGAGCCGTTCCACCAGGCCGTGCAGGGGGCGATCGCCCTGCTGCGCAGCCAGCTGACCGAAGACTGACCAGCCGTACGACGAATGGGGGAGCGCATGCAGGCGATGCAGTACGAGATCACCCTGCCCGCCGACTACGACATGGGGATCATCCACCGCCGGGTGGCCGAGCGCGGCCACCTGCTGGACGCCTTCCCCGGCCTGGGCCTCAAGGCCTACCTGGTCCGCGAGCGGGGCCAGGACGGCTCGCCGGTCAACCAGTACGCGCCGTTCTACCTCTGGAACACCACCGCCGGGCGCAACGCGTTCCTCGCCGGCCCCGGCTTCCGCGGCCTCTGCGCCGACTTCGGCCGGCCCGAGGTGCGCAGCTGGCCCGGCCTGGCCTTCCACCGCGGCCCGGAGTCCGGCAGCACGCCGCGGGCCGCCGTCCGCCGGCTGACCCCGGTGCGCCCGGGCACCGACCCGGGCGCGCAGCTCGACGAGGCCGTCGCCGAGGCCGCCGCGCTGTCCGGCACCGCCGGCCTGCACTCGATCGCCCTCGGCCTGGACGCCGCCCGCTGGGAGCTGGTGCTCTTCGCCCTCGGCACGCCCGAACTCGACCTGCCCGGCGACCGCTACCGGGTGCACCACCTCAGCGAGCCCGAACTCGACCGCCTGCCCGAAGGCCGCCACTGATGACACCGACGACCGAGAGGACCCCGACCATGCAGCTCACCGAGGCCACCGTGGACCGCGCCGCCGGCTACCGCACGCTCGACGACTACCAGGACCGCGCCACCCAGGAGGCCGCCCTCCCCGGCCTGGAGCGGATCGCCCCCGGCTTCCCGGACTGGATCGTCACCAGTCTGTTCGGCGGCACCTACCAGCGCCCCGGCCTGGAGCCGAGGGACCGTCAGCTGATCAACCTGGCCACCCTGGCCACGCTCGGCGGCGTCGACCCGCAGCTGACCGGCCACATCCGCAGCAGCCTGCGGGTCGGCCTGACCCGGGAGCAGGTGGTGGAGGTCTTCGTCCACCTCGCCCCCTACATCGGCACCCCCAAGGCGCTCGCCGCCCTGCGGGTCGCGGCCGCCACCTTCGAGGCGCTGGACGGAGAAGCGGCATGACGACCGGATTGGTCCGCACCGTCCGCGGCGACCTGGACCCCGCCGAGCTGGGCGTCTGCGACGCCCACGACCACCTCTTCTTCCGCTCCGCCCTGCTCCCCGGCCAGGAGCTGGACGACGTGCCGGCGGCCGCCGCCGAACTGGCCGCCTTCCACGCGGCGGGCGGCCGCGCGGTGGTCCAGTGGACCCCGCACGGCCTGGGCCGCCGGGCCGCCGAACTGCCCGCGCTGAGCGAGGCCGCCGGGGTGCACCTGGTCGCGGCCACCGGCCTGCACCGCGCGGCGCACTACCCCGAGCTGCCCGATCCGGAGCGCTGGGCCGAGCTGTTCACCGCCGAACTGACCACGGGCATCGGCCCGGACGGCCCGAAGGCCGGGCTGATCAAGGTGGCCGGCGGCTTCCACGGCCTGGACGCGCACGCCCGCCGGACCATGGCCGCGGCCGCCGCCGCGCACCACGCGACCGGCGCGCCGATCGCCGTCCACCACGAGCTGGGCAGCGCCGCCACCGAGGTGCTGGAGCTGCTCTGCGGGCGGCTGGAGGTGCCGCCGCACCGGGTGCTGCTGGGCCACCTCAACCGGTTCCCCGACTCCTGGGTGCACCGCGAACTCGCCTCCTCCGGCGCCTTCCTGGCCTTCGATGGGCCGTCCCGGGCGAACGCGGCCACCGACTGGCGGCTGCTGGACTCGCTGCGCGAGCTGGTCGAGGCCGGCCACGGCGGGCAACTGCTGCTCGGCGGCGACACCGTGACGGCGGCGGCCCGCTCCACGGCGGACGGCCCGGGCATGCCGTTCCTGCTCACCGGGCTGCGCCCGCGGATCGCCGCGCTGCTGGGCGAGCCGGTGGCCGAGCTGATCCTGCGGGAGAACCCGGCCCGCGCCTTCGCCGTCGACTGGCGCTGAACAGCAGTCAAGAGCAGCGGCCAAACGGGGTGTCATAACGGACATTTGCCCATAAACGCGATGTAATCACCGTTATGATCATCTCCTCATACTCCCCGGGGGTTCCCCGGTGAACCTGCTGCGGGAGAACCCCGTCCTCGCCCTCTTCGCCTGCCTCGGCCTCGGCTACCTGGTCGGCAGGCTGCGGGTCGGTCGGATCACCCTCGGCGGGATCTGCGGCACGCTGATCGTCTCCATGCTCATCGGCACCCAGCACGTCTCGGTGAACAGCGATGTGAAGAACGTGGCCTTCGCGCTCTTCATCTTCTCGCTGGGCTACATCGCCGGCCCGCAGTTCGTCGCCAACCTGAACGCCAAGGGCCTGCGCTTCGGCGTGCTCTGCCTGCTCGAGGTGGTGCTGGTGCTGGGCATGGCCTACGGCTTCGCCAAGGGCTTCAGCCTGGACGTCGGCACCGCCTCCGGCATCCTGGCCGGCGCCGCCACCGAGTCCGCCGTGGTCGGCACCGCGCAGGACGCGATCGGCAAGCTGACCAACCTCAGCCACGACCAGATCGCCGAGGCGCAGAACCACGTGGCCACCGCCTACTCGGTCTGCTACCTCTTCGGCCTGGTCAGCATCGTCATGCTGACCAGCCAGATCTTCCCGATGATCCTGCGGATCAACCTGCGGGACTCCTCCCGGGCGGTCTGGCAGAAGATGCGCGGCGACGACGCCGGCCTGGCCGCCGACGAGGAGGCCGCGCTGCCCGCGTTGGTCGGCCGCACCTACGTGGTCTCGCAGGGCGAGGGCAGCACCATCGGCGAGTTCGAGGGGGTCCGGGACGACCTGGTCACCATCGAGGGCGTCAAGCGCGCCGGCCAGGTGCTCACCGTCGAGCCGAAGCTGCGGCTGCTCCGCGGCGACCAGGTGCTGGTGGTCGGCCGCCGGGCCGCGGTGCTGGACGCCGGGCACGAGCTCGGCCCGGAGACCTCCGGCGTGCCCGGGCTGGACAGCCCGCTGGCGGTCCGCCAGGTGGTGGTCACCAACAAGCAGATCGCCGGCAACTCGCTGGACCAGGTGCGCGGCCAGGACGGCCAGTACACCGGCGGCGTCTACCTGACCGACATCCAGCGGGTGGACCACCACCTGCCGGCCGTCGGCGGCACCGAGCTGCACCAGGGCGACACCCTCACCGTGGTCGGCGCCCGCAGCAAGGTGGACAAGTTCGCCGCCAAGGTCGGCACCACCGTCTCGCAGAACGCCACCGACTACATCTACATCAGCCTGGGCATCTGCCTCGGCGTGCTGATCGGCATGATCACCGTGCACGCGGGCGGCGCCGCGCTGGCGCTGGGCACCGGCGGCGGCTGCCTGATCTCCGGCCTGTTCTGCGGCTGGCTGCGCGCGCAGCACCCGACCTTCGGCGCCTTCCCGCCGGCCGCCGCGCAGACCCTCAAGGACCTGGGTCTGTCCATCTTCATCGCCGTCACCGGCCTGGCCGCCGGGCCGGACGCCGGCGCGCTGCTGAGGAAGTACCCGGTGCTGCTGCCCGCCGCCGGCATCCTGATGGTGCTCGTCCCGGCCTGCGTCTCGCTGGTGGTGGGCCGCAGGCTGCTGAAGATCGAGCCGCCGATCCTGATCGGCGCCATCGCCGGCCAGCAGTGCAGCACACCGGCGATCACCTCGATCACCAACGTCGCGCAGAGCAGCGTGCCGATGCTGGGCTACACGATCACCTACACGCTCTCCAACTTCCTGCTGCCGCTGACCGGTCCGATCCTGGTCGGCCTGATCGGCTCCTGAACGACCCGTGGCCACCGTGCTGCCGCTGACCCTCGGCATCCTGGTCGGCCGCCACGTCTTCGGGACGCGCACCCCGATCCTCGGCCACACCATCCCGTACGCGGCGGGCAACGTCCTGCCGACCATCCGGGGCGCGATCATCGTCGCGCTCCTCGGCTGACCTCTTGGAGTGCACCAGATGACCAGGCCCTCGATCACCCGTGAAGAGATCCACCGGCTGGCCCGGTTGAGCCCGTTCGAGCTGAAGGGCGAGTTCATCCGGCTCGCCGAGGCCTTTCAGGCCGACCGGCCCGGCCAGAAGGGCAAGTCGGCCGCGCACATGCTCAACGCCGGGCGCGGCAACCCGAACTGGATCGCCACCGGGCCGCGGGAGGCGTTCTACGCGCTGGGCTACTTCGGCCTGGCCGAGAGCAAGCGGGTGTGGACCGCGGACGACCTCGGCGGGATGCCCGAACAGCGGGGCATCGCCGGGCGGTTCGACAGCTTCGTGCGCAGCCACCCGGAACTGCCGGGCATCCAGCAGTTGAAGGCCTGCGTGGACCTGGCCACCGACCGGTTCGGCTTCGACCGGGCGGCCTGGCTGCACGAGCTGGCCGACTCGGTGGTGGGCGACAACTACCCGGTGCCGGGCCGGATCCTGCCGCACGTGGAGCAGGTGGCCCGGGGCTATCTGGAGGAGGAGCTGATGGGCGGCGCGCCGCCGGCCGGCACCCTCGACGTGTTCGCCACCGAGGGCGGCACCGCGGCCATGTGCTACGTCTTCGACTCGCTGATGAAGAACGGAGTGCTGCACAAGGGCGACAGGATCGCCCTGATGGTGCCGGTCTTCACCCCGTACATCGAGATCCCGGAGCTGGAGGACTACCAGTTCGACGTGGTCACGGTGGAGGCGGACCTGTTCGCCGGGGCCGGGGTGCGGCAGTGGCGCTACCCGGAGGAGCAGGTGGCCAAGCTGGCCGATCCGGCGGTGAAACTGGTCTGTCTGGTCAACCCGTCCAACCCGCCGTCGCTGGCGCTCTCCCGGCGGGTGGCCGACCAGATCAAGGGGATCGTGGCGGGCAGCAACCCCAACCTGCTGATCGTCACCGACGACGTCTACGGCACCTTCGTCGACGGCTTCCGCACGCTGGCCGCCGACCTGCCGCGCAACACCCTGCTGGTGTACTCCTACTCCAAGCACTTCGGCGCCACCGGCCACCGGCTCGGCCTGATCGGGCTGAACCGGGACAACGTGGTGGACGAGCTGATCGCCGCGCTGCCGCAGGTGGAGAAGGACCGGCTGGCCAAGCGGTACGGCACGCTCTCGCTGGAGCCGGCCGGGATCCGGTTCATCGACCGGCTGGTCGCCGACTCCCGCCAGGTGGCGCTCAATCACACCGCGGGCCTGAGCCTGCCCCAGCAGGTGCAGCTGACCCTGTTCTCGCTCTTCGCGCTGCTGCCGGAGGGCAAGGCCTACAAGGCGCTGGTGCAGTCGATCGTCCAGCAGCGGCTCGGGCTGCTGCTGGAGGGCTCCGGGATGAAGATCGCCGAGGACCCGCAGCGGGCCGGCTACTACATCGAGCTGGACCTGCTGGCCGAGGCCGAGCGGACCTCGGGCAAGGCGTTCGCCGACTTCCTGGAGAAGAACTACGAGCCGACCGAGCCGCTCTTCCGGCTGGCCGAGCAGACCGGCGTGGTGCTGCTCAACGGCGGCGGCTTCGACGGCCCGCAGTGGTCGATCCGGGTCTCGCTGGCCAACCTGGACTCGCTGGACTACCTGAAGATCGGCCACCACCTGCAGAGGATCTTCGACGACTACCGCGCCGAGTGGCAGGCCGCCGGGGCCTGACCGGGCCGCACCCCGGGGTCCGGAGGGGCCCCGGGGCGCCGGCGGGTCACATGTGGGTGCCGCCGTCGATCCGCAGCTCGGTGCCGGTGACGAAGGCGCCGTCCTCGCTGGCCAGCATGGCGATCACGCCGGCCACCGTCTCCGGGCCGGCGAAGCCCTGGCCGAGCGCGGGGGAGAGCTTGGCCAGCAGCGAGAAGTCGGCGTCGGCCGGCAGGCCCGGGTTGCTGGTCATGCCGCTGGCGATGCTGCCCGGCGCCACGCAGACCGCGCGCAGCCCCTGCTTGCTGTACTCCTGGGCGATGGCGTGGGTGAAGGACTGGATGCCGCCCTTGGTGGCCGCGTAGGCGGCCATGTACGGGTGGGCGAAGGCGGCCGAGGTGGAGCTGAAGTTGACCACCACGGAGCCCGGCGCCGCGAGCAGCGCGGGCAGCGCCTCCCGGGTCATCAGGAAGGTGCCGGTCAGGTTGACCTTCAGCACGGTGTTCCAGAACTCCAGGCTGGTCAGGTGGGTGTGCGAGGAGCGCAGGATGCCGGCCGCGTTGACCAGCACCTCCAGCCCGCCCAGCCCGGCGACCGCCGCGGCCACGCCGGCCCGCACCGACTCCTCGTCGGAGATGTCCAGCACCGCGGTGGTGAGCCGGTCCGCGGTGCCCTCGGCGGCGGCCCGCCCGGCGGTGGCGGCCAGGCCCTCCTCGTTGACGTCCACCGCGACGACCCGGCCGCCCTCGGCCAGCAGCCGGAGCACGGTGGCCTGGCCGATGCCGGAGCCGCCGCCGGTGATCAGGGCACGGCGGTTGGTGAAGCGCTGCATGGTTCTGCTCCGTTCGAAGACGCACGGCCACGGCGGAATGGAGTGGCACATCATGCCACTATGGCACGATGTGCCACCCGGGCCCAAAGGCGCGTAGGTTTGACCCATGACCGACCGCCCCACCCTGACCGACCGCCGCCGGGCCGAGACCCAGTTGGAGATCGCCACCGCCGCGGCCGAGCTGTTCGCCGAGCGCGGCGCCGAGGGCACCACCGCCGAGGACATCGCCCGGGCCTCCGGCGTGGCGCTGCGCACCTTCTACCGCTACTTCCGCACCAAGGAGGAGGCCGTCGCCCCGCTGCTGGCGGCCGGCGGCCGCCGCTGGCTGGAGCTGATCGCCGCCGAGGACCCCGCGCTGCCGGTGCCGCAGGCGCTGGCCCGGGCCGCCGCCGGCGCGCTCACCCCCGCCGACGACCGGGCCGCCGAGGGCCTGCGCTGGACCAGGGCGCTGCTCACCGACCCCGGGCTGCGCGCGGTCTGGCGCACGGTGCACCAGGACTCCGAGGACGCACTGGTCCCGGTGCTGGCCGCCCGGGTCGGCCCGGAGGCGGACCCGCTGGAACTGCGGCTGGCCGCCGCGGCCGCCACCGCCGCGATCCGGGTGGCCCTGGAGAGCTGGGCGGCCGGCCCGGGCACCGCCACCGCCGGCCCCGGCTCGCCCGGCGTCCTGGCCGCGCGCTGCGTGGCGGAGCTGACGGCGGGTCTGCGGCTGTGGCAGCAGCCCTGAACGCGAAGAGCCCCGCGGCAGCGCCGCGGGGCCCGATGGTGACGAAGGCTCAGACCACCTGCTCCAGGGTGCCGGTGTGCAGCTCGCCGACCCGGCCGCCCTCGCCCTCGTAGGTCCAGAAGACCCGCACCGTCAACGTACCGAGGTCCATCACGTGGCTGACGGTGATTCCGCTCTGCTCCGTCCAGCTGACGAAGTACACCTGCGGCCCGACCTGGGCGACGTGCAGCGAGACGTCCTCCCACTGGCCGGCCGACTCGCCCAGGCCCTCCCAGCGCAGCCGCTTGCCGTCGGCCGAGTAGGCGTTGCGGAACGCGGCGCCGTTGTCGACCTGGAACAGGTAGGTCCGGCCGGCGAAGCCGGGCAGGGCAGCGGTCTCGGTCATGCTGGGGGTGTTCCTCGCTTCGTCCGGGGCCGGATCGGGTACTGCTCCCACGCTATCCGACCGGCCGCGCGGAGGGACAATGGTTCCGCGACACGCGCGCGGCCCCGCACGCCGGTCCTCCCGGCCAGCAGGTGGCCCGCCGGCGAGCCGGGAGCGGCGCGGGCCGGGAGGTCGAGATGCGCAAGATCGTCGACTGCCGCGACTACCCGAGCGAGGCCGGCTGCACGCTGGCCATCTCCGGTGAGGAGGAGGAAGTGGTCCGGGCTGCCGCAGAGCACGCCGCTTCGGTCCACGGCGAGACCGACAGCAAGGAGCTGCGCGAGCAGATCCGTTCGGCTCTCAAGGACGAACCGGCCCTCCAGCACAGCTGAGTGGCCCGCGGGCCCGCCCTGGTACGGGATTTCCCGTATGGCCGGGAGCGGGCCCGCTCTGCTGGAGTGGTGGTACCGCGAGGAGGTGGTCCCGGTGGCCCTCGACGAAGACCGGGTGATGGAGTTCCTGGAGCAGGTGGTGACCGACGGCGGAGCCGCGATGGCGGGCCTGTGCACGGCGCTCGGCGACCGGCTCGGCCTCTACACCGCGATGGCGGGCGCGGGGCCGATGACGACGGCCCAGCTGGCCGAGCGCACCGGTCTGCGCGAGCGCTACCTGCGCGAGTGGCTGGCCGCCCAGGTGGCGGGCGGCTACGTGACCCACGACGCCGCCGCCGACAGCTACACGCTGCCGGACGAGCACGCCGCCGTGCTGGCCGACCCGGACGCGCCGACCTACGCGGCCGGCATGTTCACCATGCTGCAGGCGCTCTACGCCACCGAGGACGCGCTGATGGACGGCTTCCGCACCGGCCGCGGGGTGGGCTGGGAGGAGCATTCCGACGCGCTGTTCGCCGGCACCGCCAAGTTCTTCCGCCCCGGCTACGCGGGCTCCCTGGTGCCCGAGTGGATCCCGGCGATGAACGGCACCGAGGGCAAGCTGGAGGCCGGCGCCCAGGTGGCCGACATCGGCTGCGGCTACGGCTGGTCCACCATGCTGATGGCCGAGGCCTACCCGGCCTCCCGGTTCCACGGCTTCGACTTCCACCAGCCGTCGATCGAGCGGGCCCGCGGGCTGGCCGCCGAGCGCGGACTGGCCGACCGGGTGGACTTCCGGGTGGCCGGCGCCCAGGACTTCCCCGGCGACGGCTACGACCTGATCACCTTCTTCGACTGCCTGCACGACATGGGCGACCCGGGCGGCGCGCTGCACCACGCCCGGCAGGCGCTGGCCGAGGGCGGCAGCTGCATGATCGTCGAGCCGAACGCCTCCGCGGACGTGGAGGCCAACGCCAATCCGATCGGGCGCGTCGTGGTCTCCGCCTCGGTGGCGGTCTGCCTGCCCTCCGCGCTGGCCCAGCACGGGCCGGAGGCGATGGGCAACCACGCGGGCGAGGACGCCATGCGGGACCTGGCCGACCGGGCCGGGCTGCACCACTGGCGGCTGGCCGCCGAGAGCCCGGTCAACCGGGTGTACGCCGCCAGCCGGTGAGCTTTCCTTCGAAAGGCCGTCCGGGTCGGGCCGGACGGTCGCGGCCGGGTTTGTCGGGGCCCGGCTTGACCCGGCCTCCCCGGCGGGGGCACGCTCCAAGAGTGACTCCGTCCGGGGAGGCCGGGCTGCGGCGCATCTGCGCCGTGATCGACCTGCTGCTGGACGCCGACGAGGAGCAGGGCCTCCTTCCGGCGCTGCACCCGCTGCTGCTCCGGGCGCTGCCCGGCGACAGCCTCACCTGGTCGGTGCGGACCCCGCTGGGCCGCCGCCCGATGCACCTGCCGAGCGACCTGTTCACCCCGGACGCGCTGGCCGCCTTCTACCGGAACGCGGGCACCGACCCGCTCTTCCGGCACACCGACACCGGCTCCGGCGACCCGGTACGCCGCTCCGACCTGCAGTCCCGCGGCGAGTTCCACCGCTCGGGCACCTACGCCGAGGCGCTGCGCCCGGTGGGTGCGGAGTACCAGCTGGCCACCGCCTTCCCGGCGGGCTGGACCGCGGCCGGGCGGCGCACCGTCTGCCTGGTGGTGCACCGCTCGGCCGCGGACTTCGCGGACGCCGATCTGGAGACCGCGCTGCTGCTGCGCAGCCGGCTCAGCCATGCGCTCGGCCGGCTCGCTCCGCCGCCCTCCTCGCCGCTGCGATCGGCGCTGACGGAACGCGAGGCGGCCGTGCTCGACCTGCTCACCGAGGGGCTGACGGACCGCCAGATCGGGAACCGGCTGGCGGTGTCCTCCCGCACCGTGGACAAGCACCTGGAGCACGCCTACGCCAAGCTGCGGGTGCACAGCCGGGTCGCGGCGGCGGCCCGCTGGCGGATCAGCAGGTGAAGTCGATCAGGTAGAACGTCGAGTAGTGGTCGGCGGTGTAGTAGTCCTCCTGGGAGCCCTCACCGGTGATGATCCGGCGGGTGCCGCGGGTCGAGGCGCCCGGGGTGACCACGGTGTACTCGTGGTAGTAGCCGTAGTCCTGCACGGGCAGCACGCCCTCGCGGTTCTGGAAGACCACGCCGTCCTGGCGGAACGGGAACGGGCCGCCGTCGGCGATCTCGTTCAGGGTGTCGTCGGCCTGCTGCGGGAGGGCGCTCTGACAGACGGTGCCGCTCACGTCGGCGTGCGCCTGGGTGGCGACGGTGAGCGGGGCGAGGGCCAGCAGGCCAACGGTGACGGCGGCGGCGGAACGCGACTTCAACGCGCGTAGAAGAGTCTGCATGGCAGCAGTCTGGATGTTTCCCGACAAGCCTGGGAAGACGCTGGGAAAGTCTTCATGTCCACGTAACTCTGCTGGTGGCCGAGGGACTTGCCCGCTTCGCCGGGCGGGGTGGACCTTCACAGGTGTGACACTTGCGACATCGCTAAACATTGTTGTTGATCACATGGTCTGCCTAGCCTGCAAGCGGCCCACCGGTTCCGGAAGGGTCGCTTCCTCTTGTCACCACAGCACAGGCGTGGCTGCCTCCTGCCCCACTACCGGACGGCCGCGTTCGAGGTACCCACGTGATCCCTGTCGCCCGTTCCGCCCGTCTCGGCGTCGTCGCCGGAGCGCTCGGCCTGCTCGCCGTCCCGATGGTCGGCCAGGCCCACGCCTGGTCCCGGCCCGCCACCAGCACCCCCACCGTCAGCGAGGACCGGCTGACGGTCTCCGCGACCACCCCGGACAAGCCGGTGACCGCCACGCTCACCACGCACTCCACCTCCTGCTTCACGGTGAAGCGGCTCGGAGTCGCCGTGCGGGACGCGACGGGCGCCAACCTCGACTTCCCCGGCTCGCGCACCGACGTCCAGCTCTGCCCGGCCGGCATCACCCTGACCACCGCCGCGCGCAGCTTCCCGGCCGGTGCCTACTCGGTCTTCGGCTACTACCAGGACCAGGCCGGCGCCTGGCACAACCTGGCCGCGCAGAAGCTGACCGTGGCCGCCGCCCCGGTGACCCCGGCCGCACCGGCCGCACCGGCCTCGCCGGTGGCCGGCCAGAAGCTCACCTGGGCCGACGAGTTCTCGGGCGGCGGGGTGGACGCGAGCCGCTGGGCCGACACCAGCACCAGCTCGTACCACTACCGCACCCACAACCCGAACGACAACAAGCTGGACTGGCTGGACCCGGCCGACGTCAAGATCGCGAACGGTTCCGCCACCTTCACCGCCCGGCCGGGCAGCCAGACCCTGGAGAACGGTGCGCAGGCCTGGAACGCCGGCCTGCTGACCACCGAGGGTTCCACCGGCGGCTTCCAGGTGAAGACCGGCGACTACGCCGAGACCCGGGTGCAGCTGCCCACCGGCACCGGTGCCTGGCCTGCGCTGTGGACCTGGAACCCGGCGGTCAGCGGCTCGCACAACGAGATCGACTCGTTCGAGTACCACCCGGACAACCCGAACCTGCTGGAGCTGACCAACCACGTCAACGCCGCCCAGGACTACTTGACCGACGCGAACGCCATCAAGCCGGGCCAGTGGGTCACCATCGGCACCCACTACGGCGCCAACTCGGTCGACTGGTACGTCAACGGGGCGAAGGTCTTCTCCGACCACACCGGCGTCGGTGCCAACTGGTCGGCCTACCTGATCCTCAACCTCTCGGTGAGCGCGGGCAAGTACCACCCGGCACCCACCGGCTCGGCGCCGATCTCCTTCGCCGCCGACTACGTGCGGGTGTTCCGCTGACGGAGCACGCGGTGCTAGCCGGAGACCCGGACCACGAACGGCGCGCTGTCGTTGCGGTGGTCCGGGTCTCCGGCGCTGTGCACGGTGACCCGGCCGCCGGCCAGCACGCCTGACACGCCGGCGTCGAGCTTCAGCGGCACCAGTGCGGTGGCCGACCGGAGCGCCCCGAGGCCGGCCGGGAAGGTGCAGGTGACCACGGTGGCGGCCGCGTCGGGGGTGCAGTTCCCCGGGAAGTACGGGCCGACCGCGTGGGTGCCGAAGGGCGCGCGCACCGTCACGGTGAACTCGCCGGCGACCTCGGGGCCGTTGTTGGCCACGAAGGCGTGCACCGTGGTGGTGCCGCCGGCAGGGGCGGCGGCCGGCTCCATCGGGACCACCCGCAGGTCGGCCGGACCGGTGGCGAGAACCGCGGCGCCGAGCAGGGGGACGAGCAGCGATTGCATGCCGTCACCCTACGCCACGGGCATTCACCGCAGTGTCACGGCGCGAGCACGCCGCCGAGCCGCTCGGCGATCCCCTGCATCACGGTGACCAGCGCCTCGCCGCCGCTCTGCTCCTCCAACGCCCGGATCCGGGCCTCCGGGCCGGAGACCGAGAGCGCCGTCGGGGTCGGCGCCTGCGGCACCGCGACGGCGATGCAGCGCACCCCGATCTCCTGCTCCTGGTCGTCCACCACGTAGCCGGCCCGCCGGGCGTGCGCCAGCTGGCCGAAGAGCGCGTCCACGTCGGTGACGGTGAACTCGGTGTGCGCGGGCAGCGGCTGGGTGCCGAGCACGGCCCGGGCCTCCTCCTCCGGCAGCTGTGCCAGCAGCGCCTTGCCGACCCCCGTGCAGTGCGGCTGCACCCGGCGGCCGACCTCGGTGAACATCCGCATCGAGCGGCGCGACTGCACCTGCCCGACGTAGACCACCTCGCCGCCCTCCAGCACCGCCAGGTTGGCGGTCTCGCCGGTGGCCTCCATCAGCTCCGCCAGGTACGGCCGGGCCCAGCTGCCGAGCAGCCGGCCGGCCGTCTCGCCGAGCCGGATCAGCCGGGGGCCCAGGGTGTAGCGGCGCGCGGTGTCCTGGCGGACGTAGCCCTGCGCGGCCAGGGTGCGGACCAGCCGGTGGATGGTCGGCATCGGCAGGCCGGAACTGCCGGACAGCTCGCTCAGAGTGGCGACGCCGCCCGCGTCCGCCAGCGCCTCCAGCAGCTGGAAGGCGCGTTCGACGGACTGCACGCTGCCACTTGCGCGCTCGGGGGCAGGGCTGCTGGCCACTTGGCGTTCCCTTTGCTGTCGGCGGAGGAGTAGAGTCCCAGCGAACCACTCAACAAACCGTTGAAATTCTGTATCGCGGAAACTAGTCTCCACTTTACAGAATCGGCCCTGCCGGATGGTCGGGCCGGTCGTGGGTCGTCAAGACGGAAGCCCCCACCGAGGCTCCGTACACCCTGTACAACCGTCCAAGGAGTGTCCTGCCCATGGCTACAGACCAGGAATCTGTCGGCGGTCCCGCCGCTCCGGTCGTGACTGTCGCCGGTCCGCGCGTCCCCCGTGCGGAGGAGGTGCTCACCCCCGAGGCGGTCGCCTTCGTGGTCGGTCTGCACCGGGCCTTCGAAGCGCGCCGCCAGGAGCTGCTGGCCCGCCGCAAGACCCGGCGGGCCGGGATCGCCGAGGCCGGCACCCTCGACTTCCTGCCCGAGACCGCCGGAATCCGCGCCGCGGACTGGCAGGTCGCCCCGGCACCCCGGGCGCTGCAGGACCGCCGGGTGGAGATCACCGGCCCGACCGACCGCAAGATGGTGGTCAACGCGCTCAACTCCGGCGCCAGGGTCTGGCTGGCCGACTTCGAGGACGCCACCTCGCCGACCTGGCAGGCCGTGGTCTCCGGGCAGCTCAACCTGATCGACGCCTTCGAGGGCCGGATCGACTTCACCTCCGAGCAGGGCAAGGCCTACACCCTCAAGCCCGCCGACCAGCTGGCCACCGTGGTGGTCCGCCCGCGCGGCTGGCACCTGGACGAGAGCCACCTGATGGTGGACGGCGTGCCGGTGGCCGGCGCCCTCTTCGACTTCGGCCTGTACTTCTTCCACAACGCCGCCCGGCTGCTCGCCAAGGGCGAGGCCGACCCCAACTCCGGCCCGTACTTCTACCTGCCGAAGACCGAGAGCCACCTGGAGGCCCGGCTCTGGAACGAGGTCTTCACCCACGCCCAGCGCGAGCTCGGCATCCCGCACGGCACCATCCGGGCCACCGTGCTGATCGAGACCATCACCGCCGCCTTCGAGATGGACGAGATCCTCTACGAGCTGCGCGAGCACGCCGCCGGGCTGAACGCCGGGCGCTGGGACTACCTCTTCTCGATCGTCAAGAACCTGCGCGACGCGGGCGAGCGGTACGTGCTGCCGGACCGCAACAGCGTCGGCATGACCTCGCCCTTCATGGCCGCCTACGCCCGGCTGCTGGTGCAGACCTGCCACAGGCGCGGCGCGCACGCGATCGGCGGGATGGCCGCCTTCATCCCCTCCCGCAAGGACCCGGAGGTGAACGCGGCGGCGCTGGAGAAGGTCAAGGCCGACAAGGACCGCGAGGCGGCCGGCGGCTTCGACGGCTCCTGGGTGGCCCACCCCGACCTGGTCCCGGTCGCCGAGGCCAGCTTCGACGCGGTGCTCGGCGAGCGGCCCCACCAGAAGGACAACCCGGGCTCCAGCGAGCCGGTGACGGCCGCTCAGCTGCTGGACATCGCCGGCGCCGGCGGCTCCTGCACCGAGGCCGGGCTGCGCAACGCCGTCGCCGTCGGCCTGCGCTACTGCGAGGCCTGGCTGCGCGGACTGGGCGCGGTCGGCATCTTCAACATGATGGAGGACGCCGCCACCGCCGAGATCTCCCGCTCGCAGATCTGGCAGTGGATCCACAACGGCGTGGTGCTCGCCGACTCCGGCGAGAAGGCCACCGCCGAACTGACCCGCCGGCTGATCGCCGAGGAGCTGGACGCGATCCGCGCCGAGCTGGGCGACGGGGTCTTCGCGGCCGGCCGGTGGGCCGAGGCCCGCGACCTCTTCGAGCAGGTGGCGCTCGCCGAGGAGTTCACCGACTTCCTGACCCTGCCAGGCTACGCACTGCTGGGCTGACGGATCATCGCCATTCCGTACGGTCCGCCGGGGCGAACACTCCCCGGTGGACCGTACGGCTTCCCGACGGAGGATGTATGACGGTACGGATGTTCATGAACGGCCAGGCGATGCGCGGCGGTGAGTTCCACGCCAAGCTCGGCGGGGCGCCGTTCCTCGGCGAGGTGCACACCGCCCCCGGCTACCGGTTCTTCTCGATCCGCGACGAATGCCCCGGGCTGCTGCGCGACCCGGCGGCGGCGAGCGCGATCGAGGGGGAGCTCTACGAGCTGGACCTGGCGGTGCTGCGGGAGGTGATCCTGCCGGGCGAGCCGGCCGAGCTGGAGCTCGGGGTGATCGAACTGGCCGACGGCAGCGCCTGCCTGTCGATGCTGCTGGCCCGCGGCCAGGTGGAGCGCGGCGTGCACCGGGAGATCACGGCGCTCGGCGGCTGGCGCGCCTACCTGGCGACCTTGGGGCGAACCTTCTGACGCTGCGCCCGGGGCGCCCGGATCACCAGCAGGGCGACCAGCAGGGCGGCCGCCGCGACGCCGCTCGCCACCGCGAAGGCCGCGTCCATCCCGTGCACCAGGCGGTGCTCCGGGCCGCCGCCGGCGTGCCGGCCGGCCGTGCTGAAGACCGTGACCAGCACCGAGGTGCCGATCGTGCCGCCGGTCCACTGCAGGGTCTGCAGCAGGCCGGCCGCCGAGCCGGAGCGGGCCGGGGCGACGCCGGTGAGCACCAGGACGCTCATCGGCATGAAGCTCATCCCGCCGCCCAGGCCGATCAGCACCAGCGGGCCGAACACCCAGGCCCAGTAGTCGGCGTGCTCCGGGAACCGGGTCAGCCAGAGCGCGCCGAGCAGCAGGAGCAGCGCGCCGGCCACCAGCACCGGCCTGGTCCCGGTGCGGGGCAGCAGCCGGGGCATCAGCCGCACGGTGGCGAAGAGCACCAGGGTCATCGGCAGGAAGGCCAGGCCGGTGCGGACCGCGCTGAAGTGCATCACGTCCTGGAAGAGCAGGGTGAGCAGGAAGAAGCTCGGGAACATCGCCAGCGGGATCAGCAGCATGTTGAGGTAGGCGCCGGTGCGGGCCCGGTCGCGCAGCAGCTCCAGCGGCAGCAGCGGCTCGCGGACCCGCAGTTCGGCCAGCAGGAAGCCGATCAGCAGCACCCCGGCCGCGATCATCGAGCCGAGCGCCGGCCCGTCGCCCCAGCCGTGGTCGGCGGCCCGCAGCACGCCGTAGACCAGCGCGGTGGTGCCCAGGGTGCCGGTCAGCGCGCCGGCCGCGTCGTACCCGCCGGGGTGCCGCTCCGGCTCGCGGACCACCCGGGGCGCGGCCAGCGCCACGGCCAGCCCGATCGGCACGTTCACCAGCAGCGCCCAGCGCCAGGAGAGCCAGCTGGTCAGCGCGCCGCCCAGCAGCATGCCCAGCGAGGCGCCGAGTCCGGCGGCGGAGGAGTAGAGGCTGAGCGCCCGGTTGCGGGCCCGGCCCTCGGCGAAGGTGGTGGCGATCAGCGCCAGCACGTTGGGCGTGCTCAGCGCGGCGCCGACGCCCTGCACCGCGCGGGCGGCGAGCAGCAGCGGCGCGTTCGGGGCCAGACCGCCGAGCAGCGAGGCGAGGGTGAAGAGCGCGACGCCGGCGGTGAAGGCGCGGCGGCGGCCGAGCCGGTCGCCGAGCCGGCTGCCCAGCAGCAGTAAGCCGCCGAAGGTGAGCGCGTAGGCGTTGGGCACCCAGGCGAGCGCGGCCGGGGAGAAGTGCAGCTGCCGCTGCAGGGCGGGCAGCGCCACGTTGACCACCGTGGCGTCCACGGCGATCAGCAGGTAGGCGCCGATCAGCACGGCCAGTGCGGCCCCTGAGCCGCGGTCAGCGGCCCTGGCGGTGTTGGATACAGCAGTCAGTGTCGACATGCGAGGGATACTCCTGGGAGCTTCGGGAAGGAACCGGAGGGAGTCGCCAGTTGATGGTCGGTAAGATACGGAGACATTCTCCGATTAGCAAGAGGGAGGCTGCGCCATGTCCGAGCGCCCGATGCGGGCCGATGCCCGCCGCAACTACGAACGGCTGCTCAGCGCTGCTGCCGAGGTGTTCGCCGAGCGCGGCGAGGGGGCCTCGATGGACATGGTGGCCAAGCGGGCCGGGGTCGGCCCAGGCACCCTCTACCGGCACTTCCCGACCCGGGAGGACCTGGTGGTGGCGGTCTACCGGGGCGGCCTGGAGGAGACCGCCGCGCGAGCCCGCGAGCTGCTGGCCGAGCTGCCGCCCGGGCGGGCGCTGGGTGCCTGGATGGGCGTGATGGCCGCGCACTGGCGGGCCTGCGGGGAGCTGAAGACGCTGATGGGCGTGATCCTGGCGGAGGACGAGGGGCTGCGGGAGGACTGCCACTCGCTGATGTTCGACGCCTCCGACGCGCTGCTGGCCGATGCCCGGGCGGCCGGCACGGTCCGGGAGGACCTGTGCTCCGCCGAGCTGCTGCGGCTGCTGCACGCGGCCGTGCTGGCGGCCGCACCCAAGCCGGGCGGCACCTCGGTCACCCTGGAGCGGATGATGGAGCTGCTCTCGGACGGCCTGCGCCCGCGCTAGACCCTCCGGGGGGCCGGGGGGTCCTTTTACGCGGCCCATGGGTGCGTACACGAATCGTGCAATCGGCAAGGCGGGGCGGCCGATCGGGGCTGTGGTCCTGGGGGGATCGCCAATGGCCGCACCTTCAACGAGTTGTTGAAACTGGGGCCTCGGAACCCTTGACTGCCGTTCCGGCTGCCGCCTACCTTGATTTCGCATACCAAAAGCATTATTCCGCATTGTGAAAACCATCCAGGGGGTCACGGTGCGGAGACCCGTCGCACAGGAGTGAGCCGATGCCCCGAATGACCGCCGCCCGTGCGGCCGTGGAGATCCTCAAGCGCGAGGGCGTGGAGGTCGCGTTCGGCGTCCCGGGCGCCGCGATCAACCCCTTCTACCGGGCGCTGAAGGAGGGCGGCGGCATCCGGCACACGCTGGCCCGCCACGTCGAGGGCGCCTCCCACATGGCCGAGGGCTACACCCGCACCAAGGCCGGCAACATCGGCGTCTGCATCGGCACCTCGGGGCCGGCCGGCACCGACATGATCACCGGCCTGTACTCGGCGATCGCGGACTCGATCCCGATCCTCTGCATCACCGGCCAGGCCCCGGTGGCCAAGCTGCACACCGAGGACTTCCAGGCCGTCGACATCGCCTCGATCGCCAAGCCGGTCACCAAGGCCGCCACCACCGTGCTGGAGGCCGCCCAGGTCCCCGGCGTCTTCCAGCAGGCCTTCCACCTGATGCGCTCCGGCCGCCCCGGCCCGGTGCTGATCGACCTGCCGATCGACGTCCAGCTGACCGAGATCGAGTTCGACCCGGAGACCTACGAGCCGCTGCCGGTCTACAAGCCGGCCGCCACCCGGGCCCAGGCCGAGAAGGCGATCAGCTTCCTGCTGGCCTCCGAGCGCCCGCTGATCGTGGCCGGCGGCGGCATCATCAACGCCGACGCGGCCGACCTGCTGGTGGAGTTCGCCGAGCTGACCGGCACCCCGGTGATCCCGACCCTGATGGGCTGGGGCACCATCGCCGACGACCACGAGCTGAACGCCGGCATGGTCGGCGTGCAGACCTCGCACCGTTACGGCAACGCCAACTTCCTCGCCTCGGACTTCGTGCTCGGCATCGGCAACCGCTGGGCCAACCGCCACACCGGCTACAAGCTGGACGTCTACCGCGGCGACCGCAGGTTCGTCCACGTGGACATCGAGCCCACCCAGATCGGCAAGATCTTCGCGCCCGACTACGGCATCGCCTCGGACGCCAAGGCCGCGCTGGAGCTCTTCGTCGAGATCGCCAAGGAGCTCAAGGCCGCCGGCCGGCTGCCGGACCGGGCCGGCTGGGTCGCCGAGACCCAGGAGCGCAAGGCGAGCCTGCAGCGGCGCACCCACTTCGACAACGTCCCGATGAAGCCGCAGCGGGTCTACGAGGAGATGAACAAGGCCTTCGGGCCGCAGACCCGCTACGTCACCACGATCGGCCTCTCGCAGATCGCCGGCGCCCAGATGCTGCACGTCTACAAGCCGCGGCACTGGATCAACTGCGGCCAGGCCGGCCCGCTGGGCTGGACCATCCCGGCCGCGCTCGGCGTCGCCACCGCCGACCGGGAGACCCCGGTGGTCGCGCTCTCCGGCGACTACGACTTCCAGTTCATGCTGGAGGAGCTGGCCGTCGGCGCCCAGCACAAGATCCCCTACGTCCACGTGCTGGTGAACAACGCCTACCTGGGCCTGATCCGGCAGGCGCAGATCGGCCTGGACATCAACTTCCAGGTCAACCTGGAGTTCGAGAACATCAACTCGCCCGAGCTCGGGGTCTACGGCGTGGACCACGTCAAGGTGGTCGAGGGCCTGGGCTGCAAGGCGATCCGGGTCACCGACCCGGAGGAGCTGGGCGCCGCCTTCGAGCAGGCCAAGAAGCTGGCCGCCGAGTTCCAGGTGCCGGTGGTCGTCGAGGCGATCCTGGAGCGGGTCACCAACATCTCGATGAGCCCGACCGCGGACATCAGCAACGTGGTCGAGTTCGAGGAGCTGGCCACCGAGCCCGGCCACGCGCCCACCGCGATCCTGACCCTCAAGGCCTGACCCCGCACAGACTCCGAGGGCCCGCCGGACATCGTCGTCCGGCGGGCCCTCGGCCTGTGCTGCCGCAGCCCCTAGGGCTGCTGCTGCGGGGTCGGGCAGGGCGTGCCGCGGGAGATCCCGTAGGAGCCGGTGATCTGGTAGCTGCCCGGCTCGGTGGCGTGCAGCACCGTCCAGTCGCCGGACTGCGCCAGGCAGCCGTGCTCGGTGTCGGTGTGCCCGGCCAGGCCCAGCCAGGGGGAGTAGGGCAGTTTCAGCCGGATGTCCCCGGCGGCCGGCACGGTGACGGTCAGCGAGGCCGCGTCGGCCTTGACCACCTCGGCCGGCGGGTCGGCCAGCGGGGTCGGGTCGGCCACCTGGTAGATCGTCCAGCTGCCCTGCTGCCAGACCTGGTGCAGGAACGGCTGCCCGGCCTTGACCAGCTCGGCCTCCTTGACCGCCGCGTCGTCCGGCTTGGCCGAGGAGAGCGCCACGAAGCCGACGCCCCACTGGCGCAGCCAGTCGTGGTAGTCGGCGGCGGTCAGCTGCTCGGTGTAGAAGAGCGGGTTGCGGGTGACGTCCGCCTGCCGGTTCCAGCCCCGGGCCAGGTCCACGTAGGGCGCGACCCCGCTGGCCTCCCAGTGCGAGGAGAGCGGGACCACCTCGACCCGGGCGCGCTCCGCGCCGAGCGCCCTGAGCTGGTCGATCATCGCCTTGCCGTCCTTGGCCGGCGGGGTCACCGGCACGGTCACCACCAGGTCGCCCATGGTCCGGCCGGTCAGCCAGCCGGCCACCGCCAGGAAGGCCACCAGCACCGCCACGGCCCGCCGCCGCTCCATCCGCACCCCGGTCAGCACAGCCAGCAGCGCGGTGCCCGCGAAGAGCAGGCTCAGCCGCTCCACGTTGCTGCCCACCGGCGAGGGGATGAAGAAGACCAGCATCACCCCGACCGCGTAGAGCAGCCCGGCCCGGCGCAGCGCCGTCCACTCGCGCGGCGCGCACCAGACCGCCGCCAGCGCGGCCGCCACCACCGGCAGGGTGCTGTGGAAGGAGAACGGCTGCACCCCGTTGAACGGGAAGAGCAGCGTGGTGCCGCCGACCACCAGCACCGGCGCGGCCAGCATCGGGTAGGCGTCCCGGCGGCGGCCGGTCAGGAAGAGCCCGGCGCCCGCCACCTCCAGGAAGAGCCCGACCACCGGGCTGCCCATGGTGCCCAGCGCGGAGAGGCCGAAGAGCGCCAGCCAGCGCAGCCGCGGACCGCGGTAGCAGTAGGCCAGCAGGGTGGCGGCCAGCCCGAAGGCCAGGCCGAGCGCGAAGGTGACCCGGCCGGAGGCCACGTCGCACCAGAGCGCGAAGGCGGTCCACAGGGCGGGCGCCAGCGGCCGGCGCAGCCCGCAGCGGGTGAGCAGCAGCGCGGCCAGCCCGGCGCTGGCCACACCGGCCAGCAGCCCGGTGGTGCGCACCCCGATCGCGCCCATCAGGTAGGGCGAGATCACGCTGTAGGAGGCGATGTGGATGCCGCCGTACCAGGAGAGGTTGTAGGCCGACTCCGGGTGCTGCCGGGCGAACTCGGTCCAGGCGTACTGGGCCGACAGGTCGCCCGCGTCATTGGCCAGCCAGAGCACCCAGACCAGGTGCAGCACCACGGAGAGCAGGACCGAGGCCGCCACCGGGTGCCGCGGGGCGGCCCGCAGCGCGCGGCGCAGGGCCGCCCGGCGGGCGGGTAGTCGGGCGGACGGGATCGCCGATCCCACGGTGCTCATTCGGATCGGGCCCTTCCCTTGGTGCACGGTCGAACCCCCCTAACCTACGTTGCCCCCCGTTCCGGGCACGCCGCAGCCCCGGACCCTCGCCGTGGGTCCGGGGCTGCGGTCCGCCCGCCCCCTGTGGGGAGCCAGGCGGAGTCCGGGTCACGCACCGTCCCTGGGCGGCCCGGAGTACAGGGGTTCCGGTCAGCCGCGGGCGGCCAGGTCGCGGGCCGCCTTGGCGCAGGCCAGGGCGATCCGGTCCTCGTCGACCGCGGTCAGCCGGTCCTTCTCGACCACCGCGTTGCCGTTCACGAAGAGCGCGGTGAGCGGGGGCAGCGCGCCGAAGGTGAGCGCGGCGACCGGGTCGGCGATCGAGGAGTGCATGATGCCGTCGACCTTCCAGAGCGCCAGGTCGGCCAGCTTGCCGGCCTCGATCGAGCCGATCTCGTGCTGCCGGCCGAGCACCCGGGCGCCGCCCATGGTGCCCAGGCGCAGCGCCTGGCGGCCGGTGAGCGCGGTCGGGGAGCCGTGCAGGCGGTTGATCAGCAGCGCGTTGCGCAGCTCGGTGCCCAGCTCGCCGGACTCGTTGGAGGCGGTGCCGTCCACGCCCAGGCCGACCGGGACGCCCGCCTTCAGCATGTCCGGGACCCGGGCGATGCCGGCCGCGAGCCGGGCGTTGGAGGAGGGGCAGTGCGCCACACCGGTGCCGGTCTCGGCGAACTTGGCGATGTCGGAGTCGTTCATGTGCACGCAGTGCGCCATCCAGACGTCCTCGCCCAGCCAGCCGGTGGACTCGAAGTAGTCGGTCGGGCCCATGCCGAAGAGCTGCTTGCAGAACGCCTCCTCCTCCGCCGTCTCGGAGCCGTGGGTGTGCAGCCGCACGCCCTTGCGGCGGGCCAGCACGGCGGCCTCGCGCAGCAGCTCGGTGGAGACCGAGAACGGGGAGCAGGGGGCGATGGCGACGTGCAGCATCGAGCCGAAGGAGGCGTCGTGCCACTTGTCCACGGCCGCCTCGGAGGCGAGCAGGATCTCCTCGGTGGTCTCCACCGCGTGGTCCGGCGGCAGGCCGCCGTCCTTCTGGCTGCGGTCCATCGAGCCGCGCAGCGCGGTGAAGCGCAGGCCCAGCTGCTGGACGGCCTCGATCGAGGCGCCCAGGATGTCGCCGCCGTCCTTGGGGAAGACGTAGTGGTGGTCGCTGGCGGTGGTGCAGCCGGACTTGAGCAGCGCGGCCGCCGAGCCCAGGCTGGCGGCGTGCACCAGCTGGTCGTCGATCCGGGCCCAGGTCGGGTAGAGCGCGACCAGCCAGTCGAAGAGGATGTTGTCCTGGGCGAGGCCGCGGGTGATCCACTGGTAGAAGTGGTGGTGGGTGTTGACCAGGCCGGGGGTGACCAGGTGGCCCTCGGCGTTGATCCGGCGGACCACGTTGTCCAGCCACTGCGGCGCGGGGCCCGGGCCGACCGACTCGATCAGGTTGCCCTTGATGACCACGTGGCCGCGGGCGTACTCGGTGTCCTCGGCGTCCACGGTCGCGATGGCGGCGTTCTCGATCACGATCCGCTGGTCGCTGGGCGGCGGCTGCACTGCCATGGTGACTCCTAGGTGGGGGATTGCGGAGCGTGGACCGCGCGGTCCGACGGTTCGTCAGGGAAGAGGGATGACGAGGCGTCGGACCGCGCGGCCCGGCCAGGGTGTCACCGCCGTCTGTGGTGCGGGCGGCCCGAGGGCGGGACGGCGGAGCAGAATCCCTCGGGCGGCTCAGGAGTGTGAACCTGGGCGGGGTCAGGAGACCGGGATCACCGGTACCACGCCCTCGCGGTGCACGGTGCCCTCGATCAGGCCGTACATCCGGTCGGCAGCGTAGTAGACCTCGTTGTCGTTCTTCAGGCCGAACGGCTCGAGGTCGACCAGGAAGTGGTGCTTGTTGGGCAGTTCGAGGCGGACCTCGTCGACCTCGGCCCGGTTGTTCAGCACCCGGGTGCCCATCGCGTGCAGGGTCTGCTGCAGCGAGTAGGAGTAGGTCTCGGCGAAGGCCTCCAGCAGGTGCCGGCGCACGTGCTGGTAGGAGCGGTTCCAGTTGGGCTGCGGCTCCTCGTGCTCGCCGGTGTAGGAGTACTTCCAGCGGGCCGTCACCTGGGTGGCCAGGATCCGGTCGTAGGCCTCCTGGAGGGTGGTGTACCGGTCCTTGATGTAGCCCCAGAACTCGGAGTTGGTCGTGTTCATCACGATCAGGTCCTTGAGCCCGGAGATCACCTGGACCCGGGTGCCGTCGAAGAACACCTCGGTGGTGCGGACCTCGCCGCCGTCGCGGACGAAGGAGTGGCCCACCTCGTCGGCGCCGATGAAGCGGCTGGAGCTGTCCGGGGTCTTGATCCGGTTCCAGGAGTACTCCTCGATCCGGATCCGCGCGCCGTGCACCACCCCGCGCTCGGTGTCCTCCACGAAGTGCCGGGCCAGCTGGATGCCGAAGGCCTCGGCCGACTCGATGCCGTACTCCTTGGCGAAGGCGTAGACGGTGTTCTTGGTGGTGTCGGTGGGCAGGCAGTTGGCGTTCGAGCCCGTGAGGTGGACGTCCTCGAACTCGCCCTGGAGCGAGACCGAGACGTTGAGGTCCTTGATCTCGTGCCGGGTGCTGTCGCGGTAGACCCGGACGATCCGGTTCTCAGCCTTGCCGTACTGGTTCTGACCGAGCACGTGGGCCATCGTGGGCTCCTTGCTGTCTAGCTTCCGCGGTAGACGGAATATCCGAAGGGGTTCAGCAGCAGCGGCACGTGGTAGTGGTGCTGCGCGGGCGCGACCGTGAAGACGATCGAGACCTCGGGGAAGAACGGCGCCTCCTGCGACCTGGCCGCGTAGTAGGCGGCGGTGTCGAAGGTGAGCCGGACGACCGAGCCCGCCTCCACGGCCGGCAGGTCCTTGGCCCGGCCGTCGGAGTCCGTGGCGGAGGTGCCGAGCACCTGCCAGCCACCCTCGGTGGTGAGTGCCAGCTCGACCGGGACCCCCTCGGCCGGCCGGCCGAGGCTGGTGTCGAGCACGTGCGTGGAGATGCCAGTCATGGCGGAAGTGACCTTACTGCTGAAGGGTGTGACGGACCGTCAGAACTGACGGTAGATCAGGGGGTCTCGTCCAGCAGGCGGCCGAGACGGATGTCGTTGATCTTGCGCAGCTCGCCGCGGACGGTCTCGGCCTCGGCGGCCGGCTCGTTCGGGTAGCGCTCGCGCAGTGCGGCCAGCATGGTGGCCGCGGTCCGGCCGGTGGCGCAGATCAGGAAGACGTGGCCGAACTTCGCCTCGTAGGCGGTGTTGGCCCGGTGGAGCTCGTCCAGCAGTTCCCGGTCCACGCCGTGGATGCCGGCCTGCTCGCGCTCCGAGGTGGCGTCGCCCGCCCTGGGCTGCCCGATCCGGGCGTGCCCGGCCATCGCGTCGGCCAGGTCGGCGGTGGTCAGCTCGGCCATCGCGGCGGCGTTCGCGGCCAGCAGCGCGGAGCGGTCGGACCACGGGCGGGACGCGGCGACCCGGGCGGCCCAACGGGGGCTGGAGCAGACCTCCAGCAGGATCTCCTGCAGCTCGGCGGGCTCGGCCGCCGACAGCGCCTCGAGGGCGCCGGGCGCGTCAACCGACGCGCGGGGGTGGTTGGTCACGGGTGGACCTCCTGAAGAGTGGTGCCACCCGCACAAGCTAGATCCACCACCCCCGGCCGTCAACACTTTGTTGAATCATTGGTGGTCGCGTCTCGGTCGCCGAGTCCGGCCGGCCCGATTCACGTACGATCCGCCAAGTGCGCGCCGTCGCCGCAGCGGCGAGACTTTCCGCAGGTCAGCTCGGCTTCGGGCCGTCGACCTGGCGGTTCAGGTAGTTGTACACCGTGAATCGGCTGACGCCCAGGGCGGAGGCCACGGTCTCGACGCCGTGCCGCACGGTGAAGGCGCCGCGCTCCTCCAGGAGCGCGACGACCCGCTGCTTCTCCAGCCGGTCCAGCTCGCTGAGCGGCCGGCCGTCGTACTGGCGGGTCATCTCGGCCAGCATCCGGTCCAGCGCACTGCTCAGGTGCGGCAGCCGGATCGCGACGGCCGGCGCGCCCTCCCACTCCAGGACCACGTCGTCCGGCTTCGCCTCGTCCACGGCGAGCGGGGTCGCGCCGACGGCGTCCAGCAGCGGCTTGATCGCCGCGGTGAGCGGGTGCTCGGGGCCGGTCACTGGGTACCCACTCCTTCTTCGGTCGGCACGACGCTGACCTGGAAGGAGATCCGGCTGGCGCCGGCCCCCAGGCTGTCGTGCAGCAGTCTGGTCACCGCTGCGAGCACCTGCTCGGCCTCGCCCTCGGCACTGGTGCCGAAGGGTCCGACCGAGACCTCCAGCCCCGCCTCGTCCACCGCCCGCCGGGCGGCGGAGGCGTGGGGCGGGAAGGCGTCCAGCTCGAACGGCTCTGTCGTGAACTCCACCATCAATCGCACTCGCTCACTGTATCGAGCGGCTGGTCAGGCGGGATGGGGAGCTACTTCAACAAATTGTTGCAGATACCTTGACAGTGCCTCGGGTTCGCATGGCAAGCTTCCATCAAGCAGAAACAGTCTTCCGCATCGTGAAATCAGCCGGTGCGGGAGGAAATGAAGGGTGAGTGACGTGACGGCCGCTTCCGCGTGGGCCTCTGTGAAGGGGCGCGCCACTGTCAACCTGTCGATCCTGTTCGGCGAACTGCCGCTGCTGGAGCGCCCGGCCGCCGCGGCCGCGCTCGGCTTCACGGCCGCCGAGCTGTGGTGGCCGTTCGGCACCGAGACCACCCCGAGCGAGGCCGAACTCGACCAGCTGCGCCGGGCGTTCAAGGACGCCGGGGTCCGGCTGACCGGCCTCAACCTCCTCGACGACCTCTCGGTGGGCGCCAAGGGCACCGCCGCGGTGCCGGCCGAGAGCGACCGGTTCCGGGAGAACATCCCGGTCGCCGTGGCGCTGGCCGAGTCGCTGGGCGCCGGCGCGCTGAACGCCATCTACGGCAACCGGGTGCCCGGCCTCGACCCGGCCGAGCAGGACGAGCTCGCGCTGGAGAACCTGACCCGGGCCGCGCAGGCCGCGCACGCGATCGGCGCCGTGCTGCTGATCGAGGCGCTGAACCGCAACGACGCCCCCGACTACCCGCTGCACACCGCGGCGCAGGCCGTCGCGGTGGTGGACCGGATCAACGCCGCCACCGGGCTGGGAAACGCCAGGTTCCTCTGCGACCTCTACCACCTCTCGGTCAACGGCGAGGACCTGCCGGCCGTGATCGACGCCTACGCCGACCGGATCGGCCACGTGCAGATCGCCGACAACCCCGGCCGCAACGAGCCGGGCACCGGCTCGCTGGAATTGGCCGCGCTGCTCGACCGGCTGACCGCCGCCGGCTACACCGGCCCGATCGGCCTGGAGTACAAGCCCGCCTCCGGCGTCAGCGCCGAGAGCTTCGAGTGGCTGCCGCGCGAGCTGCGCGCGGCGAAGTAACCCCCCTGTCACCACTTTCGTAAGGAACCACGCGATGAGCCGCAAGATCGCCTTCATCGGCCTCGGCATCATGGGCAAGCCCATGGCCGTCAACCTGGTCAAGGCCGGCCACCACGTCACCGGCTTCAACCTGCAGCAGGACGCGATCGACGCCCTGGTGGCCGAGGGCGGCCACGGCGCGACCAGCATCGCCGACGCGGTGAAGGACGCCGAGGTCGTCATCACCATGGTCCCCGCCGACCCGCACGTCGAGCAGGTCATCCTCGGCGAGGGCGGTGTGCTGGAGAACGCCAAGCCGGGCACCCTGGTGATCGACATGTCCTCGATCACCCCGCAGACCTCGATCAAGGTGGACGCGGCGGCCAGGGAGAAGGGCGTCCGCACCCTGGACGCCCCGGTCTCCGGCGGCGAGGCCGGCGCCGTCGAGGCGGTGCTCTCGATCATGGTCGGCGGCGGCGCCGAGGACTTCGCCGAGGCCAAGCCGCTCTTCGACGTGCTGGGCACCACGGTCATCCACGTCGGCCCGGCCGGCGCCGGCCAGACCGTCAAGGCGGCCAACCAGCTGATCGTGGCGATCAACATCGAGGCCGTGGCCGAGGCCGTGGTCTTCCTGGAGAACGCGGGCGTGGACCTGAAGGCGGCGCTGGACGTGCTGGCCGGCGGCCTGGCCGGCTCCACGGTGCTGAACCGGAAGAAGGGCAACATGCTCGACCGCGCGTTCGCCCCGGGCTTCCGGATCGACCTGCACCACAAGGACATGGGCATCGTCACCGCCGCCGCCCGCGCGGTGGACGCGCCGCTGCCGCTCGGCTCGGTGGTCGCCCAGCTGGTCGCCTCGGCCCGGGCCAACGGCGACGGCTCGCTGGACCACTCGGCGCTGCTGCGCGGCGTGGAGCGGCTGGCGGGCCGCGAGGTCAAGTGACCTTGTAGAAGCTCCTCCTGGTGGTGTGTACCTGTCCGGTCGTGCCCGCGCCACCAGGAGGCTCTGCTCGGCCGGCGGAAAGGCTGGGGCTCATCCGCCTTCCGCCGGCCGTACCAGACCGGCCGCGCCGCGCACTTCGGTCGTGCGCCGCGCTGCCTGGCCCCCTCCCCGCCGAGGGGAGCCTCCCGTACGTCGGAAGCGGGACGGGAGGAACGGCGGGGAGGGGGTCGCACCCTCGTGGACTGCTCGGTCGGGAGCAGGATTGACGCACGATCGGCTCGACCCGTTCGATCTCGGCAGTTTCGATCCAAGAAGCGAGGCCCGCACCATGCCCACCACCCCCGCCCAGGGCCATGTGGTCGTAGCTCCCGACAAGTTCAAGGGCACCCTGGAGGGTGCCGAGGTGGCCGCCCGGCTGGCGGCCGGCATCCGCCGCGCGGCGCCCGGCGTCGAGGTGCGCGAACTGCCCGTCGCCGACGGCGGCGAGGGTACCCTGGCCGCCGCGCTGGCAGCCGGCTTCACCCGGGTGCCGGCCAAGGTGGCCGGTCCGACCGGGCTGCCGGTGGACGCCGCGATCGCCGTCAAGGACGAGCTCGCCGTGGTCGAGCTGGCCCAGGCCTCCGGCCTGGCCAGGCTCCCCGGCGGCCGCACCGCGCCGCTCGCGGCCGGCTCCTACGGGGTCGGCCAGCTGATCGCCCGCGCGGTCTCGCTGGGCGCCCGGCGGATCGTGCTGGGCCTGGGCGGCAGCGCCTGCACCGACGGCGGCGCCGGGATGGTGCAGGCGCTGGGCGCCGGCCTGTTCGACGCCGAGGGCGTCGAACTCCCGCCGGGTGGTGCGGCCCTGCGCCGGCTGCACCGCCTGGACCCGGGCCCGCTGGCCGACCTGCTCTCCGGGGTGGAGGTGGTGGTCGCCTGCGACGTGGACAACCCGCTGCTGGGCCCGCGCGGTGCCACCGCCGTCTACGGCCCGCAGAAGGGCGCCGACGGCGAGGACCTGGTGGTCCTGGAGGCGGGCCTGGCCCGCTGGGCCGAGGTGGTCCGCGGGGTCACCGGCACCGACGTCAGCGAGGCCCCCGGGGCCGGCGCGGCGGGCGGGGTCGGCTTCGCGGCCCTGGCGCTGCTCGGCGCCACCATGCGACCCGGCATCGAGCTGCTGCTCGACCTGCTGGGTTTCGACGGGG
Organism: Kitasatospora sp. NPDC006697; assembly: GCF_042869935.1. Classification (NCBI taxonomy): domain Bacteria; kingdom Bacillati; phylum Actinomycetota; class Actinomycetes; order Kitasatosporales; family Streptomycetaceae; genus Kitasatospora; species Kitasatospora sp. NPDC006697. The sequence goes on along the minus strand of NZ_JBIAGU010000014.1, from coordinate 159,493 downwards.
CTGTGCGTGGGGCGCGCCTCGTCGTGACCGGCGAGGGCTGCCTTGACGAGCAGACGCTGCACGGCAAGGCACCCGCCGGGGTCGCCGCGGCGGCCGCCGGGGCGGGGGTTCCGGTGGCCGCCGTGGCCGGCCGGCTGGAGCTCTCCGAGTCGGAGTGGCGCAAGGCCGGCTTCGTCGCCGCCTACGCCCTGACGGACCTGGCCGAGCAGCCCGGCGACAGCCTGACCAAGGCCGCCGAGCTGGCCGAAACGGCCGGCGAGCGGCTGGCCGGGGACCTGCTGGCCGGGGCCTGACTCGCCCCCTGAGCCCCCGAATTCATCGTACTTTCCTACATTGACGTTTTGTTGAAGGCGGGCCTAGGCTCCCAGCCGTCCCCCCTCGCAGCAGCCAACGGAGGCCATTGATGCAGCAGTCGACCGTGGTGATCCGGTCCCGCCGGGTCGTCCTCCCGGAGGGTGAGCGCCCGGCCGACGTGCTGGTCCGGGACGGGCGGATCGCGGAGGTCGCCGAGCACGGCTCGCTCCTCGCCGGCCCGGTCACCGACCTCGGCGCCACCGCCCTGCTGCCCGGCCTGGTCGACACCCACGTGCACGTCAACGAGCCCGGCCGGACCGAGTGGGAGGGCTTCGCCACCGCCACCCGGGCCGCCGCGGCCGGCGGCGTCACCACCATCATCGACATGCCGCTCAACTCGGTGCCGCCCACCACCACGGTGGCCGGGCTGGCGGCCAAGCGCGCCGTCGCCGCCGGCCAGGCCTGGGTGGACCTGGGCTTCTGGGGCGGTGCGATCCCCGGCAACACCGGCGACCTCGAAGGGCTGCACCGGGAGGGCGTGTTCGGCTTCAAGAGCTTCCTCGCCCCGTCCGGGGTGGAGGAGTTCCCGCACGTCCAAGCCGCCGACCTGGAGGCCGCGCTGGCCGAGCAGGCCCGGCTCGGCGCCCTGGCGATCATCCACGCCGAGGACCCCGAGGTGCTGGAGGCCGCGCCGCAGGTGCCCGGCAGCCACTACTCCGACTTCCTCAACTCGCGTCCGGACGACGCCGAGGCGGCCGCCGTGGCGCAGTTGCTCGACACCGCACGGCGGACCGGCGCCCGGGTGCACATCCTGCACGTCTCCTCGGCCGCCGTGCTGCCGCTGCTCGCCCAGGCCCGGGCGGACGGCGTCCGCGTCACCGCCGAGACCTGCCCGCACTACCTGACGCTGGCCGCCGAGGAGGTGCCGGACGGCGACACCGCCTTCAAGTGCTGCCCGCCGATCCGCGACGAGTCCAACCGCGACAAGCTCTGGGCGGCCCTGGCGGCCGGCGAGTTCGCCGCGATCGTCTCCGACCACTCGCCCTCCACCCCCGACCTCAAGCTGCTCCGGCGCTACGGCGGCAGTGGCGACTTCGCCAAGGCCTGGGGCGGCATCGCCTCGCTGCAGCTGGGCCTGCCGGCGATCTGGACCGAGGCCCGCAGGCGCGGCCACACGCTGGCCGAGGTGGCCGGCTGGATGTCCGCCGGCCCCGCCGCACTGGTCGGCCTGACCGGCACCAAGGGCGCCATCGCGGTCGGCCGCGACGCCGACCTGGTGGCCTTCGACCCGGACGCCGAGTTCACCGTCGACCCGGCCGGCCTGCACCACCGCAACCCGGTCACCCCCTACGCGGGCAAGCGGCTGACCGGCGCGGTGCGCACCACCTGGCTGCGCGGCAGGGTGGTGGACACCGCCGCGGAGCCGTTCGGCGCCCAGCTGCGCCGCCCCCACTGAACCGACGAACCCGCTGAGGAGCGATCACATGAGTGACAGTCAGACCCCGTCCGCTCCCTTCACCGAGCTGGTCAACCTCGCCTCGCGGCTGCTCGGCGCCGGGGTGGTGGCGACCAACGAGGACACCTTCGCCGACGCCGAGAACCTGCTGGTCGCCAAGCCCGCCGAGTTCCGGCCGCACACCTTCGGCCACAAGGGCCAGATCATGGACGGCTGGGAGTCCAAGCGCCGGCGCGGCATCAGCGCCGAGCAGCCGCACCCCACCGACGAGGACCACGACTGGACGCTGGTCCGGCTCGGCGCGGCCGGCCGGATCCACGGCGTCATCGTGGACACCGCGCACTTCACCGGCAACTACCCCGAGTCCGGCTCGGTGCAGGCCGCCTCGATCCCCGGCCACCCCTCGCCCGCCGAGGTGGAGGCGGCCGAGTGGACCGACATCGTGCCGCGCACCGCGCTCAAGGGCGATACCGCCCACGAGTTCGCGGTCACCGACCCGACCCGCTACACCCACGTGCGGCTGAACATCTGGCCGGACGGCGGGGTGGCCCGGCTGCGGGTGCACGGCGAGGTGCTGCCCGACCCGCGCGACCTGGACGGACTCACCTTCGACCTGGCCGCCCAGGAGTTCGGCGGGGTGGCCGAGGCCGCCTCGGACCGCTACTTCTCCTCCCCGCACAACCTGAACGCTCCCGGCCGCGCCACCGTCATGGGCGAGGGCTGGGAGACCCGGCGTCGGCGCGACAAGGCCAACGACTGGGTACAGATCGCCCTGGCCGGGGGCGGCGAGGTCCTGGCCGCCGAGGTGGACACCACCCACTTCGTCGCCAACGCCCCCGGCTGGGCCGACCTGGTGGGGTACGACGCCACGAGCGGCGGCGACCCCGACGGCGACCCCGAGGGCTGGTTCCCGATCCTGCCCCGGACCCGGCTGCAGCCCGACACCCGGCACACCTACCGGCTGGACGCGGACCGCCCGGTCACCCACGTGCGGATGAACGTCTACCCCGACGGCGGGGTGGCCCGGCTGCGGCTGACCGGCCGGCTCACCGCCGCCGGCCGCGCCGCGCTGGCCCTGCGCTGGTTCGACGCGCTGCCCGCCGCCGAGGCCGAACTCGCCCTCGCCGACGCCGGGCTGACCGGCGCCGAGGCCGCCGCGCTGACCGCGGCCCGCCCGCTCGGCGACCCCGCCGGGGCCCGCGCCGCCCTCGCCGGGCTGCGGCCCGCCGACGGGCCGGACGGCACCGAGACCGCCCGCCGCACCGCCGCCGGCTGGCGCCTGCTCGGCGTCTGAAGCCCCTTCTCCACGCACCGCCTCTTCCTGAAGGACCATCATGTCCAAGATCCTGACCACCGAGTCCGGCGCCCCGATCGCCGACAACCAGAACTCGGCCTCGGCCGGCGAGTACGGCCCGCTGCTCATCCAGGACCAGCAGCTGCTGGAGAAGCTGGCCCGGTTCAACCGCGAGCGCATCCCGGAGCGCGTGGTGCACGCCCGCGGCTCCGGCGCCTACGGCTACTTCGAGGTCACCGACGAGGTCGCCCGGTACACCCGCGCCGACTTCCTCTCCGAGATCGGCAAGCGCACCGAGGTCTTCCTGCGGTTCTCCACGGTGGCCGGAAACCTGGGCGCCAGCGACGCGGTGCGCGACCCGCGCGGCTTCGCGCTGAAGTTCTACACCGCCGAGGGCAACTACGACCTGGTCGGCAACAACACCCCGGTCTTCTTCATCAAGGACCCGCTGAAGTTCCCCGACTTCATCCACTCGCAGAAGCGCGACCCGTTCACCGGCATCACCGAGGCCGACAACGTCTGGGACTTCTGGGCGCACGCCCCCGAGGCCACCCACCAGATCACCTGGCTGTTCGGCGACCGCGGCATCCCGGCCTCCTACCGCCACATGAACGGCTACGGCTCGCACACCTACCAGTGGGTCAACTCGGCCGGCGAGGCGTTCTGGGTGAAGTACCACTTCAAGACCAACCAGGGCGTCCGCTCGCTGGACGGCGGCCAGGCCGCCGAGGTGGTCGGCGGCGACGCCGACAGCCACCAGCGCGACCTGCACCAGGCGATCGAGCGCGGGGTCTACCCGTCCTGGACCCTCTACGTGCAGCTGATGCCGGTGGCCGAGGCGGCCGACTACCGCTTCAACCCGTTCGACCTGACCAAGGTCTGGCCGCACGCCGACTACCCGCTGGTCAAGGTCGGCCGGCTGGTGCTCAACAGGAACCCGGAGAACGTCTTCGCCGAGGTCGAGCAGGCCGCCTTCTCGCCGAACAACTTCGTGCCCGGCATCGGCCCGTCCCCGGACAAGATGCTGCAGGGCCGGCTCTTCGCCTACGCCGACGCCCAGCGCTACCGCCTCGGCGTCAACCACACCCAGCTGCCGGTCAACGCCCCCAAGGCCACCGAGGCGGCCAACTACGGCCGGGACGGCTACTCGGCGCTCAACAAGCCGGGCCGCGGCAAGAACTACGAGCCCAACTCCTACGACGGCCCGCGCCAGAGCGACAGCGCGCTGGCCGCCCCGGTCGCGCTGAACGGCTACACCGGCAGCTACACCACCCCGAAGCACACCAAGGACGACGACTTCTTCCAGGCCGGCGAGCTCTACCGGCTGATGTCCGAGGGGGAGAAGGACCGGCTGATCGCCAACCTGGCCGGCTTCCTGGCCCAGGTGAGCCGGGACGACGTGATCGAGCGCAACCTGGCGCACTTCCGCGCCGCCGACGAGGAGTACGGCACCCGGCTGGCCGCGGCGGTCGCCGCGCTCCGGGCCGGCGACGAGGCCTGACGGTCCGTCACCCCGCGAACCGCCTGACCGACCCTCAACCGGCCCCTCCCCCCAGGACAGTGGGGGAGGGGCCGGTCGGCGTGCCTGTCAAGAGCGCGTCGTCCACCGAGCGTTCGGCATATGCCATTCGGCCAATACCCGTCACCTGCGGGAATCTGCCGAGTCCTGCGGTTCCCGCGGCCCGGTGGTGGCTAGGCTGGAGGTGGGTCTCCGGCGCAGCCGGACGGCGGGCCCGGAGACCGCGAGGAACGTCCGAGCGCAGCGGAAGGGGAGCGCCATGCCGGCACAGGGTCCGGGTCGCCAGATCACGCTGGACCAGGGGGCCGGCGGCCCGTACGTGACGCTGCGCGGCGCGCTGCGCCTCCTGGAGTCGGTGGACCGGCACCCCTACGGGGCGACCCTGCGCGACCTCGCCCGGGAGACCATGCTGCCCGAGCCCGCCGTGCGCGCACTCGCGGCGCTGCTCTGCGAGGAGGGCTACCTCCAGGCGGTGGACGGGGTCTGGGTGCTCGGTGGCACCTTCGCCATGCTCGGCCAGGCCAACCGGGAGCAGCTGATCCGGATCCGGCTGCAGCACAAGCTCACCGAGCTGCGCGACGAGCTGGGCGCCGCCGTCTACTTCAGCCGCTACCACGACGGCGAGCTGCGGGTGGAGGCGGTGGCCGAGGCCGAGCACGCGCCCGCGGTGCACGAGTGGGTGGACTTCAAGGCCACCGCGCACGCCTCCGCGATCGGCAAGTGCCTGCTCAGCCAGCTCGACCACGACGGGCGGCTGGACCACCTGTCCCGGCACCCGATCGCCCGGCTCACCTCCCGCACCATCACCGACAGCGAGCAGCTGCTGCACCGGTTGGAGCGCCAGCCCGCCACCGTGCCCACCCTGGACCTCCAGGAGTACGCGCTGGGCACGGTCTGCGCGGCCGTGCCGGTGACGGCGGGCAGCACGGTGGGCTGCCTGGCGATGTCGCTGCCGGTCGGCAGCGCGCACCGGCTGCGGGCGGCCGCCGACCTGCTCGCCGAGCGGGCCGCGCCGCTGATGCTGGCGATGGCGGTCTGACGGGAGGTCAGTCCCGGGGCGGCCGCAGGCCGTCGAAGACCACCTGGAGCACCCGCTCGCGGGCCGCCGGGTCCGGGCCGAGCTGGTCCATCGCGCTCGCGGTGCCGAGCAGCAGCGCCACCAGGTCCGTCAGGTCCAGCCCGGTCCGGACCGCGCCGGCCCGCTGGGCCCCGGCCAGCAGCCGCTCCAGCAGTGCCCGGACGGCCGCACTGGTGGCGCCGAGCGCCTGGTGCACGTCCACCCCGGCGGCGGTCAGCGCCCGGCTGAACTCCTCCTTGCCCGCCGACTGCTCGACGATCAGCCGGTAGGTGCCGAAGAAGGCCTCGGCCGGCTCGGCCCGCTCGGCCAGCTCGCCGCCGCGGGCCACCACCTGCTCCATCCGGCGGGCCAGCACCGCGGCCAGCAGCGCCTCCTTGGTCGGGAAGTGGCGGAAGAGCGTGCCCACCCCGACGCCGGCGGCCCGGGCGATCTCCTCGGTGGTGACGCCCACGCCGCGCTCGGCGAAGACCGTGGCGGCCACGTCCAGCAGCCGGGCCCGGTTGCGGGCCGCGTCCGCCCGCAGCGGGCGGTTCTGACCGTCGCTCATCTCGCTCTCCGCTCCTCGCTCTTCCGCACACCTGGGTCCTGGACAACCGGACTGGCCAGTCCGTATCGTCGAACCGGAGTCGCCAGTCCGATTCTGGCGGCACATTTCCGTCTTGGGGGTTGATCATGTCCGAAACCATGACGCCGCGCGAAGTCTTCGAGCAGCTGAGCGAGCGGATCAGCGCGGGTCGGTTCGGCGAGCTGGCCGAACTGTACGCCGAGGACGCCGTGGTGGAGATCGTCTTCGAGCCGCGCTTCGAGCGCCGGATCGAGGGCCGGGCGGCGCTGGACGCGCGGTTCGAGCAGATGGTCGCGGCCCGGCCGGTCGACCTGGTGGCGACGAACGTGGTGGTCCGGGAGACCGACGATCCCGAGGTGGTCGTCGCCGAGTGGGACTACCAGGTGCACCACCTGCCCACCGGTCGGCGCTTCGAGGTCGCCAACATCCAGGTGCTGCGGGTGCGCGACGGTCTGATCGTCTCCAGCCGGGACTTCCACGACCACGTCGGCTTCGCCCTCGGCGGTGACCGGCTGGAGGAGTTCGTGGCGGGCCTGACGCGGCGCTAGGGGCCGGCGAACGGCGGGCGCTCCTGCGGTAGATCCTATTAGACGTATTGTCGATAAGGTTGTCCGAACCCCTTGTCCAGGGGGGTACCCGCCAGTAGTTTGAGGCTCTGCCACCACCCGACCGCAGAGCCGACGCAGGCCAGGAGCGCCCCCATGCCCGCAACCGCCCCCGAGGTGCACACCGACCTCGTGCTGGAACCCCGCGACGTGAAGTTCGACTGGAGCCGGCTGCCGCTGCACTGGATCCCGGACGAGCCGGTCGCCACCCACACCATCAACGTGCTGCACCTGCTGCTGCCCGAGGGCGAGCGCTGGTTCACCGAGGTGTTCAAGGACGCGCTGCCGCTGATCACCGACGAGCAGCTGCGCGAGGAGGTGCTGGGCTTCATCGGCCAGGAGGCGATCCACGCCGAGGCCCACCAGGAGGTGCTGGACCACCTGCTCGGCCAGGGCCTGGACCCGCGCCCCTACGTGCGCCAGATCGCCTGGCTGTTCCAGCGGATCCTCGGCGAGAAGCCCCGGCTCAGCCCCCGCAAGCGGCGGGAGAACGTCATCGAGCGGGTCGCCTTCGTCGCCGCGATCGAGCACTTCACCGCCTTCCTCGGCAACTGGGCGCTCAACTCGCCCGGCCTGGACCGCGCCGACGCCGACCCCACGATGCTCGACCTGCTGCGCTGGCACGGCGCCGAGGAGGTCGAGCACCGCAGCGTCGCCTACGACCTGCTGGTCCACCTCGACTCCGGGTACGGCCGCCGGGTGCGCGGCATGCTGGTCGGCGGACCGCTGCTGGTGCACCTGTGGGTGCGCGGGCTGCGCTACCTGCTGGCCGCCGACCCCGAGCTGCGCGGCACCCTGCGGCCCAGCTGGCGGCAGGCCTGGGAGATCTCCCGGCGCGGGCTGCTGCCCGACCCGGTCCAGTCGCTCCGCTCCGGGCTGCGCTACCTGCGCCCCGGCTACCACCCCACCCAGGAGGGCGACAGCGGCCAGGCGCTCGCCTACCTGGCCGCCTCGCCCGCCGCCCGCGCCGCGGCCGCGCGCTGACGACCCGGAGCCCACCGAGATGCCCTCACCGGAGAACCCGTCGGCGGCCACCGAGCCCGCCCCCACCCCCGCCTTCGGCCGCACCTGGCGGCACGACCTCGCCGCCCCGCCACCGGACCTCTACGGCCGCCCGCACGCCGACCGCTTCATGCGCTTCCTCACCCGGTTCGGCGACGCCTACGCCCCGGCGATGGGCGCCCCGCTGCTGCGCCGCAGCCCGCGCCGCCCGCCCAGCCGCGGCCGGGCCCCGCTGGTGCTCGCCGTCACCGGGCACCGGGAGATCGCCGAGGAGGTGGCCGAGCTCCGGCTCGCCGACCCGGCCGGCGCCGCCCTGCCCGCCTGGCAGCCCGGCGCCCACCTGCGGCTCACCCTGCCCTCCGGCCGCGAGCGCCACTACTCGCTCTGCGGCGACCCGGCCGACCGGCACGAGTACCGGATCGCGGTGCGCCGGATCGACGGCGGGGGCGGCGGCTCGCTGGAGGTGCACCGGGAGCTGCACCCGGGCGTGCGGCTGACGGTCCGCCGGCCGCGCAACGGCTTCGTCTTCTGCGCCGAGCCCGCCGTGCTGCTGCTGGCCGGCGGCATCGGCATCACCCCGCTGCTGCCGATGGCCCGGGAGGCCGCCCGCCGCGGCCTGGACTGGCACCTCGTGCACGCCGGCCGCAGCGCCGCGAGCATGCCGTACACCGCCGAACTGCTGGCCCTGGACCCGGCCCGGATCACCCTGCTCGCCGAGGGCGTGCCCACCGGTGACCAGCTGCTCGCCAAGGCCGCGCCCGGCGCCGCCGTCTACTGCTGCGGCCCGACCCCCATGCTGGCCGCCGTGCAGCAGGCGCTGGACGCCTCACCCGCCGCCGCCCTGCACTTCGAGCGGTTCGGCGCCGCGCCGGTGCGCGACGGCGCCCCGTTCACCGTCAGGCTCGCCGACAGCGGCGAGGAACTGCCCGTCCCCGCCGACCGCTCCGCGCTGGACGTGCTGCGCGAGGCCCGGCCCGGCACGCCCTACTCCTGCCACCAGGGGTTCTGCGGCACCTGCCAGGTCCGGGTGGTGGCCGGCACGCCCGAGCACCGCGACCGCCGGCTCACCGCCGGGGAGCGGGCGGCCGGCGCCCTGCTGCCCTGCGTCTCCCGTGCGGCGGCCGGCGAGACCCTGGTCCTGGAGGTCTGACCGATGGCAACCACCTACACCGAGCGCGACCTGGCGAAGTTCCGCGAGGTGCAGCAGCTCGCCTACCACTGCGCCGAGCAGGTCGCCGCCTGGATCGAACCGGGGGTGACGGAGCGCCAGGCCACCGCCCGGCTGCGCCGCTGCCTGGTCGGCGCCGGGGTGACCGACTTCTTCCACGTGCCGTTCGCCTGGTTCGGCGACCGCACCGCCTTCCGCCACTTCCACACCCCGCTGCAGTTCTTCGCCGGCGCCCGGGTGCTCCGGGAGGGCATGCCCTACGTGCTGGACTGCGCCCCGGTGGTGGACGGCTACACCGCCGACATCGGCTACGGCGGCAAGGTCGGCGACAACCCGGTCTGGGACCGGCTGGCCCAGGACCTCAAGGTCTACCGCGAGCTGATCCTGCGCGAGGTGCGGGCCCGCAAGCCGCTGAACGAGGTCTACGCGGCGGTCGACGCCCAGATCGCCGCGCACGGCTACGAGAACCGGCACCAGGTCTACCCGGGCCGGGTGATCGGCCATCAGGTGACCCGCAACACCAGCCGGGCCCCGGCCGGCGTCAACGTCCTCGGCTTCGGCCTGCGCACCCTGCAGACCCTGGGCCGGGAGCTGATCACCGAGCGGCTGCACGGCCGTTCCCCGCTCTGGGCCGACGGCCGCTCCTCCCGGCACGCCCCCACCCCCGGACTGTGGGCGGTCGAGCCGCACATCGGCTTCCGGGACACCGGGATCAAGTTCGAGGAACTGCTCGTCGTCACGGAAGACGACGCCTACTGGCTGGACGACGACCTGCCGCACGTGCGGCGCTGGACCCTGATGGAGGCCGCCGGATGACCCGCACCGACCCGCGACGCCGCTTCGTCCGCTCCGGCGGGGTGGAGCTCGCCGTCTTCGAGCAGGGCGACCCGGCCGCGCCCACCCTGCTGCTGGTGCACGGCTACCCCGACACCCACCGGGTCTGGGACCAGGTGGCCGAGGACCTGGCCGCCGACCACCACGTGGTCCGCTACGACGTCCGCGGGGCCGGCGAGTCCGGCGCCCCCGACGCCCGGGACGGCTACCGGCTGGCCCAGCTGTCCGCCGACCTGTTCGCCGTCGCCGACGCCGTCAGCCCCGACCGCCCGGTGCACGTGGTCGCGCACGACTGGGGCTCGCTGCAGTCCTGGGAGGCCGTCACCGAGCCCGGCGCCGAGGCCCGGATCGCCTCCTACACCACGATGTCCGGGCCCTGCCTGGACCACATGGGCCACTGGATCCGGCACCGGCTGCGCCGCCCCACCCCGCGCCACCTCAAGCAGCTGCTGGTGCAGGGAGTGCACTCCTGGTACATCACCGCCTTCCACCTTCCCTACCTGGCCCCCGCCGCCTGGCGGTTCGGGCTGGCCCGGGCCTGGCCGCGGGTGCTGCGCGACCTGGAGGGGGTCGGCCGGCACCCCGACCACCCGTCGGCCACCCTGAAGCGGGACGCGGTGCGCGGCATCGAGCTCTACCGGGCCAACATGCGGCCCGCGCTGCGCCACCCGCGCGAGCGGCCGACCGCCGTGCCGGTGCAGCTGGTCACCCTGCAGCGCGACCGGTACGTCAGCCCGTTCCTCTCCGAGGGGCTGGAGCGCTGGGTGCCGGACCTGACCCGGCGCCGGCTGAACGCCGGCCACTGGTCCGGGCTGCTGGAGCAGGCGCCGCTGGTGGCCGGGCTGGTCCGGGAGTTCACCGCCCGGATCGAGGCCGGCGCGCCCGCCGGCCGCCGCGGCCCGCTGGTGGTGATCACCGGCGCCGGCAGCGGCATCGGGCGGGCCACCGCGCTGGCCTTCGCCGAGCGCCAGCAGGCCACCGTGGTGGTCTGCGACCTGGACCTGGCCGCCGCCGAACGGACCGCCGAACTGGTCGGCCTGCTCGGCGGCACCGGGCACGCCTACCGGGTGGACGTCAGCGACGGACCGGCCGTGAACGCCTTCGCGCAGACCGTCGCGGCCGCCCACGGGGTGCCCGACGTGCTGGTCAACAACGCCGGCATCGGCCACTCCGGGACCTTCCTGCAGACCACCGAGAAGGAGTGGCAGCGGGTCCTGGACGTCAACCTGTGGGGCGTGATCCACGGCTGCAAGGCCTTCGGCACGCTGATGGCCGAGCGCGGCCAGGGCGGACACATCGTCAACCTGGCCTCGGCGGCGGCCTACCTGCCCGCCAAGGCGCTGGCGGCCTACTCCACCAGCAAGGCCGCGGTGCTGATGCTCTCCGAGTGCCTGGGCGCCGAACTGGCCGGCAGCGGGATCGGGGTGAGCGCGATCTGCCCCGGCATCGTCAACACCAACATCACCCGGACCTCCACCTTCTCCGGGCTGGACGCCGAGCAGCAGGCCGCCCGGCAGGCCAGGATCAGCAAGCTCTACGCCCGCCGCAACTTCCCGCCGGAGAAGGTGGCCGACGAGATCCTGGCCGCCGTGCGGACCGGCAGGCCGGTGGTGCCGGTGACCGTGGAGGCCAAGGCCACCCGGCTGATCGGCCGGGCCTGGCCGGGCTTGCTGCGCAGGCTGGCCAGGCTGGACACCCCGGGGTGACCGGGCGCCGGGATCAGCTCGCCGGCAGGCGGCCGATCCCGGCCATCAGCTCGTCGGTGTTCATGCACGGGTAGGTGCGGACCTGGGCGTGCAGGCTGAGCCAGAACGGCTCGCAGACGGAGACCACCGAGCTCTCGTCCGCCAGGTCCACCACCAGGGTCATCGCGCGGTGGCCGTTGGCGGCGTAGAAGTAGGCGGCCTCGGGCTTGAGGGCGCCCATCAGCTCGCCCATGGTCTGTTGGATGGAGCCGGAGCTGATCAGCTTGTTGCTCTGCTCGGTGTCCAGTTCGATCTGAAGCAGCGTGCGCATGGCGATCGCCCTCGATCCCCGGCGCGGACCGGGCCGCACCGGTCGTCCACGACCGGTGGCGGGCTCCCGTCGCCGGTCCCTGACTTCCACCATCGCGCGCCGGCCGCGGGTCGGCAAGGAGCGGCCCTGACGGGGCGTCAGTCCGGGTCCGGTCCGGCCGACCCCAGCCGGGCCGGACCCAGACGTCCGTCCCGCCTCGGCGGCCAGGGGTCGCCGGGACGGTCGGCGGCGGCCGGCCCATGCACGGCCGGCCGTCGCCGTTCCGGCCCGGGGGCGCGCCCGGGGAAGCCGCCGCAGGGCCGGAAGCCAGGGTTCACTGACGGTTGCCGACACCTCCGGAGTCCTCGGCGGGACGGGTGCGGCCGGTGTCGCCGGGGGTGCGGCCGGCGGTCGGGCCGGCCGGGGCGGGCGTGCTGGTCACCGGGGCCGGGACGGCGGGGGTGGCCGGGGTGCTCTGGCCGTGCGGCTGGTCCTGGTCGGTGGCCTTCACCGTCGGCTTGGCCGACTTCCGGCCCCCCTGGCCGCCGCCGTTGGCGTTGCCCGGGGAGTCGGAGGAGGCGGCGGCCGACGGCGTGCCATTGCCGTCGATCGGCCGGCCCAGCGAGGCGCAGAGCGCCCGAACCCGGTCCGAGCCGCCCGCCGCGCGCGTCAGCGGCTCGAACCGGGGGTCCAGGGTGGCCGGGCCGTCCTTGGGCCAGAGGCCGCAGAGCAGCGCCATCGCCGCCGCCGAGTCGGCGCTCAGCGGGGCGGGGGAGACGGCCTGGTCGGAGGGGTCGGCCGGGGTGTCGGCGGAGCTGCCGGGCCGGGCCGAGGAGGGCCAGCCGCTCGCGCCGGGCGCCTTGCCGGCACCGCTGCCCTGCGGGGCCTGGCCGGCCGTCGGCAGCCCGGAGTGCCGGGCGCCGGAGCTCACGGCGACGGATGCGGAGACGGCGGTGCTCTGGGCGGGCAGCGCGGCGGGCTCGTCGCCGCCGAGCAGCGCGGGCATGCCGCCGCCGGCCGCCACGGCGACCCCGCCGAGCGCGGTGACGGCGATCGCGGCGACCGCCGCGCGGGCACCGAGGCGCCGGCCGGGCACGCGGCGCGGGGCGCAGGCGGCCATCGGGCGGCTCCTCTGGGCGGGCAGGGTCGGGCGGGACGGGCCGAGGCGAGCCGCCTCCCGGAAGGCGGCCACCGCCGCCTCCTCGCCGGCCAGCTCGTGCTCGGCGGCCGGGGCGGCCGCCGCGTCGAGCAGGCGGGAGAGCGCGCCGGTACCGCCCGGCGCACCGACGGCGTCGCCACCCAGCAGCTGCTCGGCGGTGTCGCGGTCGATCCGTCGGGATCGGTTGGTGCTCATCTCATGTCCTTCAGCGTCGGGGCGCCCTGCGGTGTCACACCTTCGGCGGGATTTCTTCGCGACCGGGCGGCCCGGCGGCCGGTGGCCGCGCGCGGGGCGGGCAGCGCGGCGGGCGACTCCAGCATCTTGGCGAGGCGGCGCAGGCCCCGGTGGGCGGCCATCCGGACGGTGCCGGCCCGCTTGCCGAGCACCCGGGCGGCGCTCTCGGCGTCCAGCTGCAGCACCACCCGCAGCAGCACAGCCTCGGCCTGGTCCTTGGGCAGGCCGGCGATCAGCGCCAGCGCCTCCTGGGTGCCGACGGTGGTGAGCGCACTGCCCTCGGTGTCGTCGCCGGCGGGCAGCTCGATCAGCTCCTCGACCGGCAGGTCGGCGGTGGGCCGGCGGCGGCGGGCCCGCAGGTGGTCCAGGGCGCGGTGCCGGGCGATGGTGGCGGCCCAGCCGCGGAAGCCGTCGCCGTCGCCCTGGAAGCCGTGCAGGTCGCGGGCGATCTGCAGCCAGGTCTCGGAGGCGATGTCCTCGGCGTCCGTCTCGCCTCCCACCAGTACCCGCAGATAGCGCAGCAGCAGCGGCTGCACCGTGCGGAAGACCTGGCGGAAGGCCTCCTCGTCGCCGGCCTGGGCCGCCCGGACCGCGAGGTCCAGCGGATCGTCGGACGGCGGTGCAGCGGCGGGCGGGGTCGGCGGCGGGCCGGCGGCATCGGCGAACCCGAACTGATCTGCGTTTTGCACGGCCACATCATCCGCCATCGACGGGCTCCGAACGACCACCGGGGAAGACCGAGTGCCCGCCGCGGGCCGATGGCTCCGGCGGGCACTCAGGAAACGGCTCTGACGCACCGTCAGGCTAGGGTTTCGCTGGGAGCGACCTGGGAGTCGGCTGGGCGTGGCCCGGCCGATGCTCGAGGGAAACCGGACGCCGGGTCAGGCGACCCGGAAGACCGCGGGGCCGCTCGGGGCCGGGCGGTCGAGGTCGTGGTGGATCGGGCCGGTGCCGGCGGAGAGCGGGAGGCAGCCGCCGCCGCGGCGGGAGGCGACGATCTCGGCGGCCACCGCGACCGCGGTCTCCTCCGGGGTGCGGGCGCCGAGGTCCAGGCCGATCGGGGAGCGCAGGCGGGCGATCTCGGCCTCGGTCAGGCCCACCTCGCGCAGCCGGGCGTTGCGGTCCAGGTGGGTGCGGCGGGAGCCCATCGCGCCGACGAAGCCCACCGGCAGCCGCAGGGCCCGCTCCAGCAGCGGGATGTCGAACTTGGCGTCGTGGGTGAGCACGCAGAGCACGGTGCGGCCGTCGATCCGGTCCAGCTGGGAGTCCAGGTAGCGGTGCGGCCAGTCCACCACCACCTCGTCGGCCTCCGGGAAGCGGCGGGCGGTGGCGAAGACCGGCCGGGCGTCGCAGACCGTCACCCGGTAGCCGAGGAACCTGCCGATCCGCACCACGGCGGCCGCGAAGTCGATCGCGCCGAAGACCAGCATCCGCGGCTTGGGGACGTAGGACTCGACGAAGAAGGTCACCGTGCCGGCCGCCGCGCCCGCGGACTCGTCCGCCTGGAGCGCGGGAGTGCAGGGCCGGCCGTCCAGCGCCAGCACCACCTTGCCGGTCCTGCCGGCGTCCAGCATCGCCCGGGCCTCGGCCACCAGCGAGCGCTCCAGGCCGGCCGTCAGGGTCGGGCCGCCGGTGGAGAGCGTGCCGTGGTGCGCGCCGCCCGTCACGGCGACGGTGGCGCCGAGCAGCCCGGCCGGGCCGTCCACCACCCGGGCCAGCGCCACCGGGGTGCCGGAGGCGATGTAGGCGATCCCGGCGTCCAGCCCCGGATCGGTGCCCGGCACCACCGGCTGCACGAAGACGTCCAGGATGCCGCCGCAGGTCAGGCCGACCGCGAAGGCGTCCTCGTCGCTGTAGCCGAACCGCTGCAGCACCGGCTCGCCGCTCTCCATCGCCTCCCGGCACAGCTCGTACACCGCCCCCTCGACGCAGCCGCCGGAGACCGAGCCGACCGCCTCCCCGGCCGCGTCCACCGCCAGCGCCGCCCCCGGGTCGCGCGGCGCGCTGCCGCTCACCCCGACCACGGTGGCCACGGCGAACCGGCGCCCGGAGGCGTGCCAGTCCCGCAACTGCTCGGCGATGTCCTGCATGTCCGCTCCTGTGTCGAGGGTGGGGCCCCGGTGCGCGGGCGCGCACCGGGGCGGGGGGTCAGTGGACGCCGAGCCACTCCTTGATCGGGGTGAGCGCGAAGTACACCACGAAGACCGCGGTGAGGATCCACATCAGCGGGCCGGGCTCGCGGAACTTGCCCTTGCCGGCCTTGAGCACCACGTAGGAGATGACACCGGCGGCGACACCGGCCGTGATGCTGTAGGTGAACGGCATCAGCACACAGGTGAGGAAGGCCGGGATGGCCACCTCGCGGTCCCCCCAGTCGATGTGCCGGGCCTGGCTCATCATCATCGAACCGATCACCACCAGGGCGGCGGAGGCCACCTCGACCGGCACGATCCCGGCCAGCGGCGAGAAGAAGAGCATCAGCGCGAACACGCCGCCGGTGATGGTGGAGGCGAAGCCGGTCCGGGCGCCGTCGCCGACCCCGGTGGCCGACTCCACGAAGACCGTCTGGCCGGAGGCACCGACCAGGCCGCCGATCGCACCGCCGGAGCCGTCGATGAAGAGCGCCTTGGACAGGCCCGGCATCCGGCCCTGGCTGTCGGCCAGCCCGGCCTCGGTACCGACGCCGATGATGGTGGCCATCGCGTCGAAGAAGCCGGCCAGCACCAGGGTGAAGACCGCGACCGAGGCGCTGATCGCGCCCATGCCCTTGGCGCCGAAGGCGCCGAACAGGTCCACGTGGCCGATCAGGCCGAAGTCCGGGGCCGAGACCGGGCTGCCGTGCAGGGCCGGGGCCGAGCTGCCCCAGGCCTTGCCCGGGATCTTGGCGACCGCGTTGACGACCACCGCGAAGACGGTGCCGCCGGCGATGCCGATCAGGATCGCGCCGCGCACGTTGCGGGCCAGCAGGACGAAGATCGCCAGCAGGGTGACGGCGAAGCAGGCCACGGGCCAGCCGGTCAGCTCGCCCTCCGGGCCGAGCGAGACCAGGGTGGGCCCGCCGCTCATCACGAAGCCCGCCTTGTGCAGGCCGATCAGGGCGACGAAGAGGCCGATGCCGATGGTGATCGAGTGCTTGAGCGGCAGCGGTATGCCGTTCATGATCTTCTCGCGCAGGCCGGAGAGCACCAGCAGCACGATCAGCAGGCCGTAGATGACGCAGAGTCCGAAGGCCTGTGCCCAGGTGGTGTGCGGGACCACCAGGGCGGAGACCGCGCCGGAGACCGAGAGGCCCGCCGCGACCGCCAGCGGCACGTTGCCCACCACGCCCATCAGCAGGGTGGTGACCGCCGCGGCCAGCGCGGTGGCGGTGGTCAGCTGGGCGTGGTCCAGCTTGGCGCCGGTCACGTCCGCGCCGCTCAGGATCAGCGGGTTGAGCAGGATGATGTAGGCCATCGCCATGAAGGTGGTGAGGCCGCCGCGGATCTCCGCGCCGAAGGTCGAGCCTCTGGCGGAGATCTTGAAGTACGCGTCCAGGGCGTTCTTCGGTGAGGGTGAGGGTGCGGATGCGGGCGTGGGGGTGCCTGCCTGCGGGGGGATGGCTTCAGTGGTGCCGGGCTCCGTGGGAATCCGGGTCATGTCCACTCCCAAGTGTCAAAGGGGGTTGGGGTGGGCGAGCCGACCTGGCGGTCAATCGGGGAGACCGGGCAGGGGGACTGAATCGACTCACTGGCAGCACTCGCGAGTGCTGGTGCGGTGCGGGGTGGAGCGCACCGCTGCGGCGCCCCGGCGTGGGAGAGGCAGCGGGGGAGCGCTTCCGGCGGGCGGAAGCGCGGCCCCGGGGCGGCAGGGGAAAGGTGGGACCCACCGCCCCGGGGAGGCCGTCAGAGCGTGCCGGTCAGGTGCTCGGGGCGGACCGGGATGCGGTTGAGCGCGATCCCGGTGGCCTGGCGGATGGCGGCCACGATCGAGGGGGTGGCGGAGACCGTGGGCGCCTCGCCGACGCCGCGCAGCCCGTACGGGGCGTTCGGGTCGGGCAGTTCCAGGACGTCCACCGGGATCGGCGGGGTGTCCAGGATGGTCGGGATGAGGTAGTCGGTGAAGGAGGCGTTGCGCACCTTGCCGTCCCGGACGATGATCTCCTCCATCACGGCGAGACCGAGCGCCTGGGTGCAGCCGCCCTGGATCTGGCCGACCACCGAGAGCGGGTTGAGCGCCTTGCCGACGTCCTGGGCGGCCGTCAGCTCGACCACCTTGACCAGGCCCAGCTCCACGTCCACGTCCACCACCGCGCGGTTGGCGCAGAAGGTGTACTGCACGTGGCCGAAGCCCTGGCCGGTCTCCTTGTCGAAGGCCTCGGTCGGCCGGTGGTGGTGCTCGCGGGTCAGGTCGATCGCCTCGTCGCCGAGCAGGTCCACCATCGACACCAGCACGCCCGCCGACTCGGAGACCACCTTGCCGCCGGCCAGGTCGATGTCGTGCTGGGTCCAGCCGTAGCGCTTGCGGCCCTTGTCGATCAGCGCCAGCTTCACGGCCTCGGCGGCGAGCTTCACCGCGCCGCCCGTCATGTAGGTCTGCCGGGAGGCGGAGGTGGAGCCGGCCGAGCCGACCTCGGTGTTGGCCGGGTGGATGGTGACCTGCTCGACCCCGAGCTCGGTGCGGGCGATCTGGGCGTGCACCGTGATGCCGCCCTGCCCGACCTCGGCCATCGCCGTGTGCACCATGGCGACCGGCTCGCCGCCGATCACCTCCAGGCGCACCCGGGCGGTGGAGTAGTCGTCGAAGCCCTCGGAGAAGCCGACGTTCTTGATGCCCACCGAGTAGCCGACCCCGCGCACGATGCCCTCGCCGTGCGAGGTGTTGGAGAGCGCGCCGGGCAGCTGGCGGACGTCCAGGTGGGTCAGGTCCAGCGGCGGCGGCAGCGGCATGTCCTTCACCCGCTGCAGCAGCTCGGCCACCGGGGCCGGCGAGTCGATCCGCTGGCCGGTGGGCATGTGGTCGCCCTCGGCCATCGCGTTCAGCTGCCGCAGCTCCACCGGGTCCATGCCGAGCGCGGCGGCGAGCTTGTCCATCTGCGACTCGTAGGCGAAGGCCGCCTGCACCGCGCCGAAGCCGCGCATCGCGCCGCAGCTCGGGTTGTTGCTGTAGAGCGCGATGGCGTGCATCCGCACGTTCGGGATCACGTACGGGCCGTGGCCCAGCGAGGCGGCGTTGCCGACCACCGCGGGGGAGGCGGAGGCGTAGGCGCCGCCGTCCAGCACGATCCGGGCGTCGGCGAAGACCAGCTTGCCGTCGCGGGTCGCGCCGTGCTCGTACCGCATCTTCGCCGGGTGGCGGTGCACGTGGCCGAAGAAGGACTCGTCACGGGCGTAGACGATCTTGACCGGCTTGCCGGTGCGCTGCGCCAGCAGGCAGGCGTGGATCTGCATCGACAGGTCCTCGCGGCCGCCGAAGGCGCCGCCGACGCCGGCCAGGGTGAGCCGGACCTTCTCCTCCGGCAGGCCCAGCACCGGGGCGATCTGCTGGCGGTCCACGTGCAGCCACTGGGTGGCCACGTAGAGGTCGATGCCGCCGTCCTCGGCCGGCACCGCGAGGCCGGACTCCGGGCCGAGGAAGGCCTGGTCCTGCATGCCGACCTCGTACTCGCCCTCGACGATCACATCGGCCAGCGCCCGCACCTCCTCGGTCACGCCCAGGCCGGAGACCAGCTTCTGCTCGTGGCAGATGTTGCCGTACCCGTGCGACTTGTACTCGTGCGGCTCGTGCACGTAGCCGTGGGTCGCGGGGTCGAGGCACTGCTCCTCGGTGGTGATCGGGGTGAGCACCTCGTACTCGACCCTGATCTTCTTCACCGCGCGGCGGGCCGTCTCCGGGTGGTCGGCGGCCACGATCGCGATCGCCTCGCCGTGGTAGCGGACCTTGTCCTTGGCCAGCGCGGGCTGGTCCTGGATCTCCAGGCCGTAGAACTTGGAGCCCGGGATGTCGTCGTGGGTCAGCACCGCGTAGACGCCCGGGGTCTTCACGGCCTCGGAGATGTCCACGGAGAGGATGTTGGCCCGCGGGTGCGGTGAGCGCAGCGCCATGCCCCAGAGCATGTCCTCGTGCCACAGGTCCGAGGAGTAGGCGAACTCGCCCTTCACCTTCAGCGTGCCGTCGGGGCGCAGCGGGGAGCCGCCGATGCCGTCCTTGGACGCCTGGTTGATGTCCTGGAGGTTCTTCTGTCCCTGAATCGTGCGCGCGCTCATTCGGGGGAACCCACCTTCCGGCACTTGCGGGCGGAGGCCAGCCGCACCGCGTCCATGATCTTCTCGTAGCCGGTGCAGCGGCACAGGTTGCCGCTCAACGCCTCGCGGATGTCGGTGTCACTGGGCTGCGCGTCGCGCTCCAGCAGCGCGTCGGTCTGCACCAGCAGCCCCGGCGTGCAGAAGCCGCACTGCACGGCGCCCGCGTCGATGAACGCCTGCTGGACCAGGCCCAGCTCGCCGGACACCTCGTCGGCCAGGCCCTCGACCGTGCGGACCTCGCGGTCCTGTACCTGGCCGGCCGCGACCAGGCAGGAGCAGACCGGCACGCCGTCCAGGTAGACCGTGCAGGAGCCGCACTCGCCCTGCTCGCAGGCGTTCTTGGAACCCGGCAGGCCGACCCGCTCGCGCAGCACGTAGAGCAGGCTCTCGCCCTCCCACACGTCGTCCGCCTCGACGGGCTTGCCGTTGGCGGTGAAAGTGACCCTCATGCCGCGCTCCTGATCTGCTTGCTGTAGTCGTTCCAGGTCCAGGTGAGGGTGCGCCGGGCCATCACCGCCAGGGTGTGCCGCCGGTAGGCGGCGGTGCCGCGGACGTCGTCGATCGGCGAGGCGGCCGCCTTGACCAGCTCGCCGAACCGCTGGACCACCTCGGTGCCGAGCAGCCCGCCGGACTCCCACAGCCCGCGCTCGGCGAGCACGCCCTGCAGGTACTCCTCCGCCTCCACCGCGCGGCGCGGGGTCGGGGCGGCCGAGCCGATGCCGGTGCCGACGGTGCCGTTCTTCGGGTGCAGCGCGAAGCCGAAGGCGGCCACCGCGATCACCATGGCGTTGCGCGTGCCGATCTTGGAGAACTGCTGCGGGCCGTCCGCCACCGGGATGTGCACCCGGCGGATCAGCTCGTCCGGCTCCATCGAGTTGCGCTTGACGCCGACGTAGAACTCGTCGATCGGGATCAGCCGGGTGCCGCGGGCGGCCGAGGCCACCTCCACGAAGACGTCCCGCCCGGCCGCCAGCAGCGCCGGGTGGGCGTCGCCGGCCGGGGAGGCACCGCCCAGGTTGCCGCCGACCCCGCCGCGGTTGCGGATCTGCGGCGATCCCACGGTGTGCGAGGCCAGCGCCAGGCCGGGCAGCGGCCCGGACAGTTCGTCGATGATCCGCGCGTAGGGCACCGAGGCGCCGAGCAGCACGGTCTGGTCGTCGACCGACCACTCCGCGAGCTCGGTGATGCGGTTCAGGTCAAGCAGCGCCGATGGCCGGTGCACGTCGAAGTTCATTTCGACCATCACGTCCGTGCCGCCCGAGATCGGCAGCGCGGTCGGGAACTCAGCCTTGGCCGCGAGCGCCTCGTCCCAGCTAGCGGGCCGCAGGAACTCCATGCGGGTGTCTCCTCAAGTCGAAGCCGATCGAACCCGTGGGCACTGTGCCCGGAACCCGCCGCGCCCTCGCCCGATTGGCGGGCGGCAGTGCGGGGGTGTGTCCGGCGGCGTGTCAGCCAGTGAACCGCCGTGCGGCGCCCCGGAGGCAGTCACCGATGGCATGAAGCCCGTGCGCCGGTCCCGCCCGGCATCCTGTACGTTCCTCTAAGAACGGAGAATGCCCAGTTGGGCGAGGTCCCAGACGCCCCTTGCGCCCGTGATCGGGCCGTAACGGCCGAGCGACGGCACCGTAACCCGACCGGCCGCTGATACGTAACACCGAACGGCCGGAAATCGGGCACACTGTCCCCCTCCATCCTCGATCCGGCCACCCGTCCAGACAAAGGAGTCAGCGGATGCGCGTCCGTGACCTGCTCGCCCCCGGAGCCCCGAGACTCCGTCTGCTGGCCGCCGAGGAGGAGCTCGACCGGCAGGTCAGCGGGGTCATGACCACCGACCTCCACGACCCGGGCCGCTACCTGCACGGCGGCGAACTGGTGCTCACCGGCATGCTCTGGCGCACCGCCCCCGAGGACTCCGAGCGGTTCGTCCGCACCCTGGCGGCCGGCGGCGCGGTCGCCCTGGCGGCCGGCGAGGCCGAGGTCGGACCGGTGCCCGAGGACCTGGTGGACGCCTGCCGGCGGCACCGGATGCCGCTGCTCGCCGTCCCCGACGACATCGCCTTCTCCACCCTGACCGAGTTCATCGGCCGCCAGGTCTCCGCCGACCGGGCCGCCGACCTGGCCGCCCTGGTGGACCGGCACCGGCTGCTGGTCTCGGCGGCCGGCGGCGGCGGGCTGGACGCCGTGCTCGACCTGCTCGGCGGCGACCTCGACCTGGACTGCTGGGTGCTCGCGCCGACCGGCCGGGTGGTGGCCGGGCCCGCCGACCGGCTCGGCGCCGAGGACCGCGACCAGCTGGTCCGCGCCCACCTGGCCGCCCAGCGCCAGCGCCGCCGCCCGCCGCACCGGGCCCGGCTGGTCTCCGGCTCCTACTCGCTGCTGCCCGCCGCCGCCGACCCGGAGGCCGAGGCGCCGCTGGCCGACTGGGTGCTGGCGATCGCCGGCGACGTCACCGAATGGACCACCAAGCGCCAGCAGCTCGCCGAGAACCTGGGCCGGCTGGTCGCCGCCGAGCGGATCCGGCGCGACGAGGGCCGCCGGCTGCGCCGCCGGCTGGCCGACGAGGTGCTGACCCTGCTGCAGCGCGACGCCGACCCGGCCGAGATCAGCCGCACCCTGCACGCCTCCACCGCGATGGCCGCCGGTTACGAGGGCGGCCCCGCCGGCCCGGCCGGCCCCGACGGCTCCTGGCTGGCGCTCAGCGCCGAAGGCACCGGCCTGCCCGACGGGGCGGTGCGCACCCTGCTGGAGGAGGCGCTGACCGGCATCTCCGAGCAGGCCCTGGTGGCCGGCTCGGGCACCGTCGCCGTGGTGGTCCTGCCCGCGCTGCCCGCCGCCGTGCCCGCCGACGCGCTGCGCGAGCTGCTCGCGCCGCTGGAGGCCGGGCTCGGCTCCGAGGGCCGGATCACGCTGGGCGTCTCGGCGCCGGCCCCGGAGGCCGGCGGGCTGCGCGGCGCGCTGGAGGAGGCCCGGCACGCCCGGCGGATCGCCGCCGCCCGGGTCGGCCGGGTCTGCGTGGCCGGGCCCGAGGAGCTGGCCTCGCACGTGCTGCTGCTGGCCGCCGTGCCGGACGAGGTGCGGCGGGCCTTCCGCAGCCGGCTGCTGGACAAGGTGATCGGCTACGACATCGAGCACCAGGCCGATCTGGTGCGGACCCTGGAGGCGTTCCTGCGCTCCGACGGCTCCTGGACCAGGTGCGCCGCCCAGCTGCATGTCCACGTGAACACCCTGCGGTACCGGATCGGCCGGATCGAGGAGCTGACCGGGCGCGACCTGTCGCGGCTGGAGGACCGGGTGGACTTCTACCTGGCGCTGGAACTGGCCTGACCCGGCATCAGCCGTCGGGCCGGTCGGCCGGTGCCGGGTCAGCAGGGCGTCAGTGCGGTGCCGGGATCAGCGCGGTCAGCCACTTGAAGACGTCCGGCAGCATCGGCCGCCAGACCGACGGGGTGTGCGGACCGGTGGTCTCCTGCACCGTCACCGTGGTCGGCGCCTTGGCGGCGGCGGCCAGCGCCTGGCCGTCCTCGTAGCCGTCGCCCTTGTTGCCGCTCTGGAAGAGCGCGACCTTGGGCGGGTTGGCGGCGTGCTGCAGGATGTAGAGCGGGTTGGCGGCCTGCCGCAGCTTGGGGTCCTTGGCGGTCAGCGACAGCTCCTCCGCGCCCGGGTCGCTGTAGCCGGAGAGGCTGATGCCGGCCCGGTAGCGCTCCGGGTGCAGCAGCGCCATCCGGTCCGCGCAGTGCCCGCCGGCCGAGTAGCCGGCCACCGCCCAGGCGGCGGGGGAGGGGTCGGCGCGGAAGTTGTCGATGATCATGTTCGGCACGTCCTGGGAGATCCAGGTGTCCGCGTTCACCTTGCCCGGCACGTTGGCGCAGCCGGTGTCCACGGTGGTGCTGATCAGCTGGGTGCGCGGCGAGATCAGGATGAACGGGGTCACCTGGCCGGACTGCATCAGCGGCTTCAGCTGGTCGGAGACCTTCAGGGTGCCGAACCAGGTCTTGGAGGAGCCGGGGAAGCCCGGCAGCAGCTCCACCACCGGGAACTTCTTGTCCTTCCAGGCCGGGTCGTTGTACTGCGGCGGCAGCCAGACGTTGACCTCGCCGTCCACCCCGGAGAGCTGGCCCTTCAGGTCGGTGGTCTGCACGTCCGACGGAACCAGCGGGTCGCCCACGCCCTTGAACTGCTGCAGCACCTTGGCCGGCTTGGCGTCGTTGCCCGCCCCCGGCTGGCCGGCCGGAGTGCCGGCCCCGGCGTCGGCGGCCGGCGGGTCCGGCACCGCCCGCACGTGGCTGTCCGAACCGAGCAGGTCGCTCCAGTTGCCGTAGATCAGGTTGGCGTTGTTGACCATGACGAAGACCATGGTCACCGCCGTGGCCTGGCAGAAGAGGATCATCACCAGGCGGGTCAGCAGCTGCACCGGCTTCGGTCCGCGCACCCGGCCCCAGAGCAGCAGGGCGAGCAGGACGGAGACCGGCACCAGGATGATCGTAAGGATCAGGAAGGGCTGACCTGTCAGTTGCATCTACGTCTCGTATCCGGGATCAGACCGCCCGGACCGGTGGCCGGTGCGCAATCGGGTGGAGCTGGGGCGGGTGGGTGGAGCTTCGGTGGAGCTGTCAGGTAAAGGGGACGGCGTGAACGCATTCCCGGTTGCCCGACAAGCTGAAGGAAACCTGAGAGGAAGATCACGTGTACATGAGAATCCCCGCGGTGACCGCCCCCAGTCTGTCATCCGAGCGCGGACGTCGTGTGCAGCGGCGGATGTGATCTTCAGGATTCGATCAGGCGATTCCCATCTGGCGGGGCGTATCGTCACCGCGTGACCCAGTCCTCCGGCCGCAGTGGCCAACCCGTCCTGCCCGCCCTGCTCGGCCTCGGCCAGCGCGGCCTCGGTCAGCGCACCGGGCAGGCGGGCCGCCCCGAGCGGTACCGCGACCGCCGCCGCACCCTGCCCGCCGGAGTGCTCCGGCTGCCCACCATCGGCATCGACATCGGCGGCACCAAGGTGGTCGCCGGGGTGGTCAGCGGCGAGGGCGCCATCGTCGAGCAGCTGCGCGCCGACACCCCGGACAAGAGCAAGAGCCCCAAGGTGGTCGAGGACGTCATCGTCGAGCTGGTGCTGGAGCTGGCCGACCGGCACGACGTGCACGCCGTCGGCATCGGCGCCGCGGGCTGGGTGGACTCCGACCGCTCCCGGGTGCTCTTCGCCCCGCACCTGAACTGGCGCGACGAGCCGCTGCGGGAGGCGCTCAGCGACCGGCTGAGGTTCCCGGTGGTGGTGGAGAACGACGCCAACGCGGCCGCCTGGGCCGAGTGGCGGTTCGGCGCCGGCCGCGGCGAGGACCTGGTGGTGATGATCACCCTGGGCACCGGGATCGGCGGCGCCGTGGTCCGGCAGGGCTACGTGGACCGTGGGCGGTACGGGCTGGCCGGCGAGTTCGGCCACATGCAGGTGGTGCCCGGCGGCCACCGCTGCCCCTGCGGCAACCGCGGCTGCTGGGAGCAGTACTCCTCCGGCAACGCGCTGGTCCGGGAGGCCCGGGAGCTGGCCGCCGCCGAGTCGCCGGTGGCGCAGCCGCTGCTCGCCCGGGTCGGCGGCGACGTCGCGGCGATCACCGGTCCGCTGGTGACGGAGGCGGCCCGGGACGGCGACCCGATGGCCGTCGAGCTGCTGCACGACATCGGCAGCTGGCTGGGCACCGGTCTGGCCAACCTGGCCGCCGCCCTGGACCCGGGCCGGTTCGTGATCGGCGGCGGCGTCTCGGCCGCCGGCGACCTGCTGCTCGCGCCCGCGCAGGAGAGCTTCCGCCGCACCCTGACCGGCCGGGGATTCCGCCCCGAGGCCGCGATCGTGCCCGCCGCCCTCGGCAACGAGGCGGGCCTGATCGGCGCGGCCGACCTGGCCCGGGCCGTGGCCCGCCGCTTCCGGACGGTGAAACGCTCCCGCGTGGAACGCTGACCGCGCGCCTCCCCGCCAGGCGGTGGCCATCGGTGATTGCATGGTCACCGAAGGTGTCCGAGGTGTGGGAGGTGCAGGCCGGATGACCCAGCTCGCCGAACCGGCCCCGGCGGTCGAGACCCGGGTGCGCCGCGGCGAGCGGGTGCTGGGCTGGCTGACCACCACCGACCACAAGGCGATCGGGAACCTCTACCTGGTCACCGCGTTCGGATTCTTCCTGTTCGCCGGCATCCTGGCGATGCTGATGCGGGCCGAGCTGGCCCGGCCCGGGCTGCAGCTGTTCACCAACGAGCAGTACAACCAGCTCTTCACCATCCACGGCACGGTGATGATGCTGCTCTTCGCCACCCCGACCTTCGCCGGCTTCGCCAACGCCGTGATGCCGCTGCAGATCGGCTCGCCCGACGTGGCCTTCCCGCGGCTGAACGCCTTCACCTACTGGGTGTACCTGTTCGGCGGGCTGATGGTGGTCGGCGGCTTCTTCACCAGCAACGGCGCCGCCTCCTTCGGCTGGTTCGCCTACGCGCCGCTGAACGGCCCGGTGCACAGCCCCGGCGCGGGCGGCGACCTGTGGGCGATGGGCCTGGTGGTGGCCGGCCTGAGCACCATCCTCGGGTCGGTCAACTTCATCACCACCATCGTCTGCCTGCGGGCGCCGGGGATGACGCTGTTCCGGATGCCGATCTTCACCTGGAACGTGCTCTTCACCTCGATCCTGGCGCTGCTGGCCTTCCCGGTGCTGACCGCCGCGCTCTTCGCCCTGGAGGCCGACCGGCGGCTCGGCAGCCACGTCTTCGACCCGGCCAACGGCGGGGCGCTGCTCTGGCAGCACCTGTTCTGGTTCTTCGGGCACCCCGAGGTCTACATCGTGGCGCTGCCGTTCTTCGGCATCGTCAGCGAGATCATCCCGGTCTTCAGCCGCAAGCCGGTCTTCGGCTACAGCGGCCTGATCGGCGCCACCATCGCGATCACCGCGCTCTCGGCCGTGGTCTGGGCGCACCACATGTTCGCCACCGGGCAGGTGCTGCTGCCGTTCTTCTCGCTCACCTCGCTGCTGATCGCGGTGCCCACCGGCGTGAAGTTCTTCAACTGGGTGGGCACGATGTGGGGCGGATCGCTGTCCTTCGAGACGCCGATGCTCTTCTCCCTCGGCTTCATGGTGACCTTCCTGCTCGGCGGCCTGACGGGGGTCCTGCTGGCCGCCCCGCCGATCGACTTCCACGTCACCGACAGCTACTTCGTGGTGGCGCACCTGCACTACGTGCTGTTCGGCACGGTGGTCTTCGCGACCTTCGCCGGCTTCTACTTCTGGTGGCCCAAGATCACCGGCCGGATGCTCGACGAGCGGCTGGGCAGGATCCACTTCTGGCTGCTGCTGCCCGCCTTCCAGGCGACCTTCCTGGTGCAGCACTGGCTCGGCGCCGAGGGCATGCCGCGCCGGTACGCCGACTACCTGGCGTCGGACGGCTTCACCACGCTGAACACGATCTCCTCGATCGGCGCGTTCCTGCTGGGGCTGTCCACGCTGCCGTTCCTCTACAACGTCTGGCACACCGCCAGGTACGCGCCCGCGGTGACCGAGGACGACCCCTGGGGGTACGGGCGCTCGCTGGAGTGGGCCACCTCCTGCCCGCCGCCCCGGCACAACTTCCACGCGATGCCGCGGATCCGCTCGGAGTGCCCGGCGTTCGACCTGCACCACCCGGAGCACAGCCGCCAGGCGACCGAGGAACGGGAGCGTGCGGAGTGAAGGCGGAGGCCTGGCTCTTCACCGGGGTGGCCGGCTTCTTCGCCGTCACCGCCGGGATCTACGGCTGGTTCGCCCGCGAGCCGGCCGGCAAGGCGGCGCTGGTGGTGGCCTTCCTGATGGCCTCGCTGGTCGCCGTCTTCTGCTGGGCCCAGGTGGTGCGGCAGACCCGCCGCCCGTCCGACGACGGGTCGGCCGACATCGCGGCCGGCACCGGCCCGCTCGCCTTCTTCGCCCCGGCCAGCGCCTACCCGGTGCTCACGGCGGCGGGGGCGGCGGTGCTGGCGCTGGGCGTGGTGTTCGGCACCTGGCTGGCGCTGATCGGGGTGGGCGTGCTGGCGCCGGGGATCGCCGGGTTCGTCTTCCAGTACGCCCGGCGGGAGGGCTGACGCCGGGTCACTCCGGCCACTCCAGCGCCAGCACGCCGTCCCGGGTGGCCAGCAGGATCCGCCCCTCGGCGCCCACCGCGGCCGAGTGCACGGGGGCGCCGAGCAGCAGGTCGCTGGTGCCGCCCCCGGCGGTGAGCCGGCGCAGCCGGACCAGGCCGTCGGCCCAGGCGGCGACCAGCAGCCGCCCGCCCAGCGCGACCGCGCTGACCCCGACCCGCCGGTGGTCCACCGGGTCGGGCGCGAGCGCGTGGCCCGGCGCCCAGAGCCGCACCCCGCCGTCCTGCCCGCCCGAGGCCAGCAGCGGCGCGCCGTCCAGCAGGGCGGCCGCGACGGCCGTCACCGGCCCGGGGT
The DNA here is from genome assembly GCF_042869935.1 of Kitasatospora sp. NPDC006697. NCBI lineage: Bacteria > Bacillati > Actinomycetota > Actinomycetes > Kitasatosporales > Streptomycetaceae > Kitasatospora > Kitasatospora sp. NPDC006697. The sequence goes on along the minus strand of NZ_JBIAGU010000014.1, from coordinate 131,569 downwards.
GCAGCGGCTCGGGGGAGCGCAGCCCGCCGGGCAGCCAGTGCAGCGAGCCGCCGGCGTCGCCGACCGCCGGGCCGGCGGCGGTCGCGGCCAGCGCGGTCGGCTCGGGCACCACCGGGCGCACCTGGTCCAGGGTGAGCAGACCGCCCTGCGGCGTGCAGGCCAGGGCATCGGGCAGGGCCGGGCCTGGCCAGTCGCCCGGCGGGTTGCGGTGGCTGCCGTCGGCCTGGTCGAGCTCGTGCAGCCGGCCGTCCGCGTCCAGCACCAGCACCGCCCCGGCGTAGGGGCCCTGGCCGGGCGCCAGGGCCACGGTCGGCTCCCAGCGGGCCCAGACGATCCGCCAGGGCAGGCCGGGCCGGGGCCGGGGGTCCTGGGCGAGCAGGTGGAAGCTGGCCACGGTGGCCCGGGTGCCCAGGTCGGCGGCGGCCGTCAGGGCCGGCCCGGCCAGCTCCCAGGCCCGCACCTTGCGGGTGGCCCGGAGCTGCTCCGGCACCTGGTCGAGCGTCGCCGCGACGGTCGCGGTGGTGGCCCGGACCAGCACGTCGGCCTTCTCCAGCAGCTCCAGCGGGCCGTGCGAGCGCAGCGCGCAGGCGGCCAGCAGCTCCACCAGCTCGGGCTCGGCCGCGCCGGTGTCGAGCTCGCCGTCCGGCCGCCGGGGCAGCTGCCGTAGCAGCGCGTCGGTGAGCTCGGCGGGCGCGGGCAGCGGCGCGTCGGCGGCGGCCAGCTCGACCAGCCGGTCCGGCCGCAGCCGCCAGCTCCGCCCGTCGGGCTCGGCCGGCAGCAGCAGTGCGCAGCGGCGCACCGCCTCGGCGCCGCCCGAGCCGGGCAACGCGGCCCACTGACCCGCGGTCAGCGGCTGCCCGGCGGCGGCCAGCGCCCGCACGGTCGGCCGCAGCTCCGCGGGCAGCGCCTCCCACCACTGCCGGCAGACGTCGGCCGCCTCGGCGCCACCCGGCGCGGCGGCGGCGAGCAGGCCCAGCGTCGGGCTCGGGTAGACCGCGTCGGCGGGTGCGCCGAGCCTGGCGCACCAGGAGCCGAAGAGCCGGGCGTCGGTCCAGCGCGGCTCGTCCAGGTCCAGCACGGCCGAGCCGGGCAGCTCCGGCCGGTCGCCCTCGACCAGCAGCCGCAGCCCGGGCAGGGTCAGCAGCGGCCCGAGCAGCTGCTCGGAGATCCCCGCCGGGTCGGCCGCCCGGTGCAGGTCGGTGACGGCGATGACCAGCGGACCGGTCCGCGGCAGCCGGGCGAACTCGGCCAGCAGCGCCTCCGGGCTGCCGGTGGCGCGGGCGAAGGCCCGGCCGAGCCGCCAGGCGGCGCCGCGCGGGCCAAGCCCGGTGGCGTCCAGCACGGCGTGCACCCGGCGGGTCGGGCGCGGCTCGTCCGGCGGGCAGGCGCTCGCCAGCCAGCGCACCAGGTGGGAGCGGCCGCTGCCGGAGGAACCGGTGACAAGGCAGGCCCGCGGTGCCGCGGGGTCGGCCAGCCAGCTCAGCAGTGCCTGCCCGGCCGGGCGCCGGCCGGCGGAGAGCGGCGGCAGGGTGGAGCCGGCGGCCCGGGCCACGGGGAGCTCGGCCAGCGGCACGGTGACGCTGACCCGGCTGCCCGGGTTGAGCCGCACCACGGCCCCGGGCAGCGCCTCGGCGAGCTGACGGCCGGTCACCTCGCGCCAGCCGGGCCAGGCGGCGGGCACCAGCTCGGGCGAGGTGCAGGCCTCCACCGCGTCGTCCACCAGGTACAGCGCGTCGGCCTCGGGCCGGGCGACCACCAGCAGCGGCCCGTCGGCGACCGCGGCCGCCAGCTCGTCGTCCGCCGCGTAGCCGGTGGCCGCGCGCTGCAGCAGCGCCTCCAGCGGGCCGTGCGGCGCGGGCAGCCCGAGCGCCTGCGGGGACGGGCGGTAGGTCGGGTTGGCCCAGTAACCGGCCACCTCCCCGCGCCCGTCCACCTGCCAGCCGCCGATGACGCCGAACGGCGGCACCTGCTCGTCCGGGCCGAAGGCCGGGTCGGTGGCGTACAGCCAGCTGTTCGGACGGGTCCGGGCCTCGGCGCGCAGGGCCGGGGTGAGCGGCGGCTCGGGCCGCTCCGGCCGGGGGGTGGTCATCGCTCGCTGCTCCATCGGGTCGGCGCCTGCGGGGGTCAAGGTCTGGCTCCCGCGACGCCCGAGCTCGGTTTGTAGTACGGGTTCGGCTGGAACGGCCCGAACTCCTTGGTGGCCGGGTCGAAGGTCTGCCAGCCCTTGACGTTCTCCAGCTTGATCCCGCCCGGCATGGCGATCTCCTCCTCGACGCTCCACGGGTTGTCCGGCACCGAGGCGTTGACGTCGATGCCGCCGGGCGCGTCCACCTCGTACCGGAACTTGGAGCCGTGCGTGTAGGCCGGGTCGCGGGTGGTGCCGACGAAGACCGACTGCTTGTTCGACCGCACGTAGCCGGGCAGGTCGGTGTTGTCAGTGTTCCAGGGCTGGAAGCCTTCGCTCTTGACGATGTCGTCCGGCGTGCGGTCGTCCCAGCGGTAGAGCGGCTCGTCGGTGGTGCGCCAGAGCGGGTCGCCCTTGATCGTGCTGATGTCGACATTGCGGTTGGCGGCCGCCGCCAGCGGGTCCTCCGGCGGGATGGTGCTGACCTTGGAGAGGTCCGGATCGAGCTTGTCCAGGCCCTGCTCGATCGAGTCCAGCGAGGCCTGCGCACTGTCCACCGCCGCCTGGTCCAGCACCGGCACGCCGCCGCCGGCCGGCACCTGGAGCGGGGCGCCGAAGTCGGTGGCGAACCCGGCCGCGTCCTCGCCGGTGCCGGTCGCCGCCTTCTCCGCGGCGCTCTCCGCCGTGCTGGTGGCGAGGTCCTTGGCGCCGGCCGAGGCCAGCTCGGTGGAGACGCCCTCGGCCGCGCCCGCTCCGTCGGTGGCGGCACCGAGCACCAGGTTGGGTATCAGGTTGCCGGTGGCCTGCGTGGGGTCCGAGCCCCAGCCGGTGCCGATCAGGCCCTGGATCAGCTTGGTCGGGTGCTGCCCGGCGTTGACCAGCCCGGCCAGCGTGGTGGAGAGCCCGTCCACGTACTGCGCGGGGTGGGTGAGGTTGTAGGGATCCTGGGGGTTGAGCGAGCGGGCGAAGTCGACGATCCCGGTGACGCCCTTGACCACGCCGCCCGCCAGGTGCAGCAGCTCGCTCGGGGCGTCCTCCACCACGTCGTGGAAGTCATCCTTCATCTGCTGCCAGAACCCGGGCTTGGCCGGCGCCAGCCCGGTCGCGTGGTCCAGCACCGCGGCCACCTTGACGCCCGCCGCGTCGCGCTGGCGCCGGGCCTCCTTCAGCTGGGCCTCGGCCGCCGCCCGGCCGCTGTCGCCCGGATCCTGGAAGGCGCCCGGATCGGTGGGCCGGCGGTCCGGGGACTGGCCGGCCGCCACCGCCTTGTTGTAGCTGTCGACGCCCTGCTTGTAGTCCTTGACCGACTGGTCCCACTGCGACTTGGCGGCCTTGGAGCTGTTCTGCGCCGCCTGGTAGCTGTCGTGCGCCTGCTTGGCCTGCTCCTGGGCCCAGGCGACGATGTGCGCGAAGTCCTCCAGCGCCACCGCCGCCTGGCCGCAGGCGGTCGCCGCGTCCGCCCACTTCTGCGGGTGCTCGGCGTACTTGGCGCGGAACGCCTCACCGGCCTTGCCCTGCCAGTGCACGGTGTCCAGCGCGGCCAGGCCGGAGTGGGTCTCCTCGAAGGCGATCGAGAACTTGTGCAGGTGCTCGGCGTTCTTGTGCAGCTGCTCCGGGTCGCCGTGCAGCAGCTGGGCCGGGTCGTCGGCCTGCCCGAGCTCCAGCTCCTGCAGCCAGCTGCCGTAGAGCGCCCCCGGGGGCAGCCCGCTCACAGCAGGCCGCCCAGCAGCAGGTCGAGGCCGTGGCGCTGCTGCTCGGTCTTGGCGAAGTCCTTGCCCTCGGCGGCCCAGGTCTTGCGGATGTTCTCGTTGGCCTTCTCGAGGTCCTTGGCGCCGTCCGGGTGGTTGATGTCGTCGTTGATCGGGTTGTCGGCCCAGGTCTGGGACCAGGACTGCGCCGCGACCTGGTCGCTGGTCAGGTGCGGGTTTCCCATGGAGGCGTTGACGATGTTCTTGAGCAGGCCCTGGGCGTAGTTCTCCTGCTCGTAGTAGAGACCGGCGCTCAGGCCCAGCCGGGTGGCGATCTGGTTGCCGTCCTGGACCAGGGTGCGCACGCCCCAGCCCCAGCGGTCCAGGAAGTGGCTGAACGCGGCGTGCGCCTTGTCGTGGCCGAACTGCCAGGTCTCCATGCCCATGTGGCCGAAGCCGCGGCCCTCGGTGGCCTCGCCGACGAAGCCCAGGGTCTTCAGCTCGGCGATCGCGTCGTTGATGCCCTTGGCCGCGCTCTCCAGCGCCTGGGGCAGCACCGTGTAGCCGCTGTTCCCGCCGCCCCCGCCGCCGTCGGCCGCCGCGCTGCTCATCGGACCGCCCCCGCCGTCGCCGCCGTCCTCGCCGTCCTCGTCGTCGTCGCCGTCGCGGCCGTGCCCGGGAAGGCCAGCGGGCGCGGCCCGCCGACGTCCACCGCCACGCCGCCGGGCCCGTCCAGGCGCGGCACCGCCACGTCCAGCAGCAGGTCGCCGCCGATCCGGGCGAAGTCCCAGCGCCGGCCGCCCTCGCCGCGGGCCCGGGCGAACCGGGCCAGCGCGGGCTCGTCGGTGAAGGCGTAGAGCCAGAGCAGTCCGCCCAGCTCGCCCGCCATCGGCTCGCCGTCCGGCGCGAGCGGGCAGAGCAGCGTGGCCGCCCGGAACTGGTCGACCAACTGGCGGCCGTCCCCCCAACCGCCGTACAGGGCCTCGATGCCCCGCGACAGACTCAGCAACACCAGCTGCCTCCCCCTCACCCATGGTCACACCCGGCGCAGGAGGTAGATTCAACCACCAAGCGGTGGTGCGCTCACGCTCAGACCCGGTCCCGGTAGTACCAATCGCTCAGCGCCGCCCGCAGCCGCTCGCGCCGCGAGCCGTCGGCCGCCTCGACGGGCGCCGGGCGCTGACCGACCGTCAGGGAGTACGCCTGCCGCTCCGTCAGCTGCTCGTGGTCCTGCTCGAAGCCGCCCTCGACGGTCTGCCGGACCTCGCCGGTGGGCCGGCCGTCGGCGATCCGGGTGCGGTCCCGGGACTGCAGCGCCAGGCAGAGCCAGCGGGTCAGCCAGAAGGCCAGCACCGGCAGCACGAAGAGCGCGATCCGCAGCGCCCAGTCCAGCCCGTTCACCGAGACCTCGAACTTGTACGCCAGCACGTCCTGCGCACCCGCCAGCAGCAGCACCCCGTAGGCCGTCACCCCGGCGGTGCCGACCGCGGTGCGGGTCGGCCGGTCGCGCGGGCGGTCGCAGAGGTGGTGCTCGCCGCGGTCGCCGGTGATCCAGACCTCCACGAACGGGTAGGCGTAGAGCGCCGCGAAGAGCAGCAGCGGCAGCACCACGGCCGGCAGCAGCGGGTTCCAGGAGACCGTGTGCCCCCAGAACCGGGTCTCGGCGCCCGGCATCAGCCGCAGCGCGCCCTCCAGGAAGCCCATGTACCAGTCCGGCTGGGCGTCCGTGGAGGCCTGGTCCGCGCGGTACGGGCCGTACAGCCAGATCGGGTTGATCTGCGCCACCGCCGACAGCACCGACAGCACCCCGAAGACCAGTGCCGCCAGGCCCGCGGTCTGCGCCGAGAACTGCGGGAACAGCGGCTTGCCGACCACGTTGCGGTTGCTCCGGCCCGGGCCGGCCCACTGGGTGTGCTTCAGGTAGAAGACCAGGATCAGATGGGCCGTCACCAGCCCCACCAGCAGACCGGGCAGCAGCAGCACGTGGGTGGTGTACAGCCGGGACACGATGTCCCGGCCCGGCCACTCGGCGCCGAAGGCGAAGAACGCCAGGTAGCTGCCGACCAGCGGGACGGCCAGCATGAAGCCCTGGGCGGTGCGCAGGCCGGTGCCGGAGAGCAGGTCGTCGGGCAGCGAGTAGCCGGCGAAGCCCTCCACCAGGGCCAGCTGGAACAGGGTCAGGCCGATCAGCCAGTTGATCTCGCGCGGGCGGCGGAACGCCCCGGTGAAGAAGACCCGCAGCATGTGCACGCCGATCGAGGCCAGGAAGACCAGCGCCGACCAGTGGTGCAGCTGGCGGATCAGCAGCCCGCCGCGCACGTCGAAGCTGATCGCCAGGGTGCTGGCGTAGGCCTCGGTCATCCGCACCCCGCGCAGCGGGGCGTAACCGCCGTGGTAGACCACCTCGCCCATGGCGGGCCGGAAGAAGAAGGTCAGGTAGACGCCGGTGAGCAGCAGCAGGACCAGGCTGTACAGCGCCAGCTCGCCGAGCAGGAACGACCAGTGGTCCGGGAACACCTTGCGCAGCAGGCCCTTGGCCGCGTCCAGGAACGGCAGCCGGCCGTCCAGCGCCCGCGCGCCCGCCTCGGCCCGCTCCGCCAGCTGCTCCCGGCGCTCGCCGTCAGCCGCCGCGCGGGCCCGGTCGCGCTCCCGTCGCAGCCCGGCCACCCGGTCCGCCCGGTCGCGCTCCAGCCGCTCGTCCCGCAACCGCCGCATCGGGTGCGCACCTCCTGCCAGTCGTCCCCGGCCAGTCTGGGCGCGGCGGGCGAGGGCGGCCGGGAGGGCGGGCCCGGCGGGCGGCGGGTTCACCTCAATGGCAGCTTCGGCGGTCCTGTCGGGGGGCAGCGGTAGTTTTGGGGGCGAGCGCCTCGCCGGGGGCGCGTCCGTTCCTCGTCCGTCTAGCTAAGGCCATCGTCGTGACCCTGCGCATCGCCACCTGGAACATCAACTCCGTCACCGCGCGGCTGCCCAAGCTGCTGGAGTGGCTGGAGGGCGCCAAGCCCGATGTGCTCTGCCTGCAGGAGCTCAAGTGCGCCACCGACGCCTTCCCGTACGAGGCGGTGCGGGCGCTCGGCTACGAGACCGAGGCCCACGGGACCGGGCGGTGGAACGGGGTGGCGATCCTCTCCAAGGTCGGCTTCGACGACGTCGTGCGCGACCTGCCCGGCCAGCCCGGCTACCTGGCCGACGACGCGCTGCTGCCCGAGCTGGAGGCGCGGGCGATCGGCGCCACCTGCGGGCCGGTCCGGGTCTGGTCGGTCTACGTGCCCAACGGCCGCGAGGTGGGCCACGCGCACTACCGCTACAAGCTCGACTGGCTGGAGGCCCTCCGTCAGGACGTCGCGGCCGACGCGGCCGGCGACCGCCCGTTCGCGGTGCTCGGCGACTACAACGTGGCGCCGGCCGACGAGGACGTCTTCGACCTCGCCGCCTTCGAGGGCCAGACCCACGTCACCCCGCTGGAGCGCGCCGCCCTGGCCCAGCTGCGCGAGACCGGCCTGACGGACGTCGTGCCCCGCCCGCTCAAGTACGACCGCCCGTACACCTACTGGGACTACCGCCAGCTCGCCTTCCCGAAGAACCGCGGCATGCGGATCGACCTGGTCTACGGCAACGCGCCGTTCGCGGCGGCGGTCAGCGACAGCTACGTGGACCGCGAGGCCCGGAAGGGGAAGGGCACCTCGGACCACGCGCCGGTGGTGGTGGACCTGGAGCTGTAGGGGGAGGGGCGGGGGCGAGGGGGAGGCGCGCTTCCGCCGCGACTTCCGCCTCGCCGCTGCGTTGAGGCTGCGGCGAGGCGATTTCCGGGGACCTCCGGTTACTTGTGCCCGGGGGCCGTGGCCCGGGCCCTCTCGGGCGCCCGCGCCGCGCCTCCTCGGCACTCACCGAACCGGCCCTCAGCCGCGCTCGCGCTCGCCCTTCAGAGCCGCCGTGGTGAGCAGGTACTGCGCCGCCAGGTAAGTGGACATGATCCAGAACTCGTGGCCCGGCAGTTCCTTCCACTTCGCCAGGCGGGTGGCGATCAGGGTGTCGGAGAGCAGGAAGAGGCCGCCACCGAGGCCGGCCCGCCAGCCGAGTCCGGCCGAGCCGACGGCGGTGGAGGCGAGCAGCAGGCTGTAGCCGGCCACCGGGACCTTCAGGTCGCCCAGACCCGGCCAGAGCTGGGTGATCAGGACCAGCCAGGCCGTGGCGTAGCCGGCCGCGACGATGGTGATCCGCCGGCGGTCGGTCAGCGCGCCCTGCTTGGCGAACATGGTGATGTAGCAGACGTGCGCCGCCGCGAAGGCGCCCATGCCGGCCAGGAACGCGGCCTCGTCGTCGACCTGGAGCAGCGTGTCGCCCGCCGCACTGGCCAGCAGGGCGCCGGTGAGCAGGCCCGGGGTGGGGCCCTCGGCGGCGGAGGCGTGGGCGGCGAGCAGCGGCATCAGCGCGGGCTTGGTGACCTGTTCGACCGCACCGGTCCCGGTGAGCAGCGAGCCCAGGTGGGCCGCCGAGGTGGCGCCGAAGGCCGTGAGCAGGCCGCGGGCCCGTCCGGCGAGCCGGCTGCCGATGGTGCTCGAAAGGTGCGACATGCGCTGCTGCTCTCCACGAGTCCTCGAGGTCCGAACGGCTTACCCCGGCACGATAGGCGAGAGCGGGGGGTGGCCGGAAGACATTGTTACCGACGCGTAGGAAGCCGGTCGGGTCGAGCCGTCCGCAACCGCCCCGGACGGTGCCTTAGGCTGTCCCGTCGGGAGTCATCGGGGACTTCCGTGGACCGGAACGGGCGGCACGGCGGAGGGGCGCGTGAACGGGGGCGGAGCGCTGCACGACATCGAACTGCCCGGTACCACCATGACCCTCCGCAGACGCACCGAGCCCGCGCCGGCGGCCCCGACCGGCCCGAACAGCCGCGCACCCGAGGCCGAGCAGTTGCTGGTGCTCGCCCGCCGGTTCACCGACTGCGCGCCGTCCGCCGCACACGACCTGTTCGCCGACGCCTTCGGCCTCTACTGCGCCCGGCACTTCGGCGCCGCCCCCGCGCCCACCGCCGCCGACCTGGCAGAGGTCAGCTGGTGGCACGGCCCGACGGTCCGTCAGTCCGTCCCCCGCGCCCGGCGCGGCCGCCGCCCGGCCGCCCCCGCCGCGCTGCCCGCCGCCCGCGGCGGCGCCGGCCGGCACCGCAAGAGCGAGGCGAGCGCCCAGCAGGCCACCGAGCGCCGCGCCGCCGCCCGGATGCTGCTCGCCCAGCCGCTGGTCACCGCCGACGGCCCGCACGCCGCCGCCTATCCGCTGATCCACCGTCACGCTGCCTGGCTGACCGAGCGGTTCGCCGAGCTGCTCGGCTACCGGCTGATCGTCGGCGACGGCTTCGCCCGGCTGGTCAAGGCCGAGCTGGGCCCGGGCGCCGACCGCCCGCTGCTGCTGGCCGGCGAGGCCGGCACCCCGGCCTGCTACGCGGCGCTGGCGGTGGTGCTCTCGGTGGTGCTGCTCGGCCCGGACCGCTGGCCGGCCGGGCAGCTGGCCGCCCGCGCCGGGCAGGTCTGCGCGGACCGGTCGATAGCCGTCGGCGAGCCCGAACTGGCCGCCGCGGTGGCCCGGCTGGCGGAGTGGCGGGTGCTGGTCGAACTGCCCGACCGGTGGCAGGGCGTGGACCACGGGCTGGCCGCGGCGCTGGCCGCCGCCTGCCGGCCCGCGCAGCCCGAGGATCCGCCGGTGCCCCGGACCACCATCCCGGTGGCGGTGCGGCGCCGGCTGGCCGAGACGCCCGTGCTGCTGGCGCAGGAGCTGACCGCGCTGGAGCGGGAGTGGCTCTGGGAGTCCCGGGAGCGGGAGGCCGAGCTGTTCGCCGACTTCCTGGGCCTGGTGACCGAGGTGCGGGCCGAGGGCGTGGCCCTGCTGGACCCGGCGGGCGAGCTGACCGACCTGCGGCTGCCCGGCCCCGGCCCGCTGGCCACGGCGGCGCTGGTGCTGGTGGAACGCCTGGTGGAGGAGCTGCGGCCGCTGCCGGACGAGCCCGCGCCGGTGGCGGTGCCGATCGCCGAGGCGCTGATAGACGGCATCCTCGGCGACGTGGCCGACGAGTGGCACGCGCAGGAGCCGGACGAGGAGGCGGAGCGCCGGGCCCACCTGGCCGACCGGGCCGCGTTCCGCCGCGAGGCGCTGGCGCTGCTGCACCGGCTGGGCCTGATCGCCCCGGTGCCGCCGGCGGCCGCCGGCCGCGGCGGATGGCTGCTGCTGGCCCCGGCGGCGCGGTACGCGGCGGAGTTCGGCGGGCTGCCCGCGGGCGGCAACGGCCGGCACTCCCGGCGCTGAAAGGCTGTCCTGCTGTCCTGCTGACCTGGTCCTGCTGACCTGCCGTCAGGCGGTGGCGCCCGTACGGCGGATGGTGCTCCCGGTCAGTGCGCCGAGCTCGCGCTGGTGGCGACCGGCTGGTGCCCGACGGTCTCGACCGTGGCACCGACGCCCAGCGTGCCGAGCGCGACCGAGGCCGCGACGGCGGCGCAGGCCAGCAGTCGGCGGTGCCGCTTGGGCAGGGGGAAGCGCGGCTCCTCGGCCGCGGGTGGACCGGCCGGTGGCCATGGGTCCGTGAAGAGCGATTCGTCCATGATGGTGAGCATTCCAGTCTGGTGTTAAACGATGACTACACAGGGGTGAACGCCGTACCGGAACCATGCGGCGATTCGGATCATGGGGCGGCGGTGCGGACCGTACCGGCGCCCTCGCGCTCCGTGTGCCCCAGCGTGCGCCCCGGAGCGTAGGCGGCCGTCGCGGCGCGCCGCCGCCGCCAGCCGTTGCCGGGCCGGTCCGTAGCAGAAGACCGGCGGCAGCACCGCCGGGCGCCCGCCGAACTGACCGTCCGCCAGGGCCGGTGCTGCGCCGGTGGTGTTCATCCCCGTGGCCAGGATCGGCGCCGCCGTCTCACCGGGCCGCGGGTGCGCCCGCGGCCGCGGCCGCCTGCCGCGCAGCCGCCGGGACAGCCGACGGGCCGTCAGCCCGGCCAAGCAGGGCGCGGCCGCCCGGAGCAGCATGAACCGGCAGGTGGCATCGGCGTGCGGCCGCAGCAGGCAGCCCCCCGCGCAGGCGTCGGGCTCGGGCCCGGGGAGGTCACCCGGAGGGGCGCCGTCGCTCCCGCAGCAGGGTCTCCTGCACGGCCGAGGCGACCAGCACCCCGTCCCGGTCGTAGAACTCGCCGAGCGCCAGCCCCCGGCCGTCCCCGGCGGACGGGCTGCGCTGGGCGAACAGCACCCAGTCGTCGGCCCGGAACGGCCGGTGGAACCACATCGCGTGGTCCAGCGAGGCCAGCGAGACCTGGGTGGGCGCGCTGCGCTGGAACCGGTGCTGCTGCAGGTGCAGCGCGGTGGTGGAGGCCAGCGTCAGGTCGGAGAGGTAGGTGAGGGCACAGGTCTGGATCAGCGGGTCGCCGGCCGGCAGCGGAGTGCCGGTGCGCATCCAGACGAACTGCTGCGGCACCCCGGCCGGCTCGGGCGGCAGGCCGGGCGTGTCGCGGGGTACGAAGCGCAGCTCCAGCGAGTGGAAGCCGGTGGTGGCGCCGAAGTCGTCGGGGGAGTTGGCGGCCCAGCGGGCCACCGCGTCGTCCAGCTCCTCCGGGCCCGGCACCGGCGGCATGGTGCGCTGGCGCTCGGAGGGCGACTCCTCCGGCCGCTTGAAGGAGGCGGAGAGCATGAAGATCGCCTCGCCGCGCTGCACCGCGGTGACCCGGCGGGTGGCGTAGGAGCCGCCGTCGCGCAGCCGCTCCACCTGGTAGACGATCGGGCGGGCCGGGTCGCCCGGGCGCAGGAAGTAGCCGTGCAGCGAGTGCACCGCGCGGGCGGTGTCCACGGTGCGGCCGCCGGCGGTCAGCGCCTGGGCCGCGACCTGGCCGCCGAAGGCGCGCAGCGGCGCCCCCGCGTGGCAGCGGCCGCGGTAGAGGTTCTGGTCCAGCTCCTCGATCCGCAGCAGGTCGAGGAAGGGCACGGGCCCGGGCGCGTCGGTCATCGGACCATGGTGGCAGACGGAGGGGTCGGCTCCGCGTCCGGGTTACCCGCCAGTAGTCATCAGGCCGGGACCTCGTCCTCGGCGGCCGGCCGGACCGGCTGCGCGACCGCGACGGGCTCCGCCTCCGGCAGCGCCGCCACCGCCCGCCACCAGTGGTCCGGCGCCGGCGCGGCGGCCGGCTCGAAGGGCGCGCCGATCCTCGGCACCGCCACCCGGGCGCCCAGCTCGGCGGCGGCGGCCAGGGTCCGCTCGACCGGCTCCTCCCACGGGTGCTGGGCCAGGTTGAAGGTGGCCCAGTGGATCGGCAGCAGCAGCTCGCCGCGCAGGTCCAGGTGGGCCCGCACGCCCTCCTCCGGCGTCATGTGCACCTCGGGCCAGAACGGGCTGTAGGCGCCGACCTGCACCATGGTGGCGTCGAACGGGCCGAGCCGGGCGCCGGTCTCCGCGAAGCCCGGGAAGTAGCCGGTGTCCCCGCTGTGGAAGACCCGGTGCTCCGGTCCGGCCACCGACCAGGAGGCCCAGAGGAAGTGGGTGCTGGTGCGCGGGCCGCGGCTGCAGTAGTGCCGGGCCGGGGTGGCGGTCAGAGTGAGCCCGGCCAGCTCGGCCGACTCCCACCAGTCCAGCTCGGTGATCCGGGCGGCCGGCACGCCCCAGTGCTCCAGGTGGGCGCCGACCCCGAGCGGGGCGGCGAACTCGGCGCCGCTGCCGACCAGGGCGCGGACCGAGGTCATGTCCAGGTGGTCGTAGTGGTCGTGCGAGATCACCACCACGTCCACCGGGCCGAGGTCGGCGATCCGGATCGGCATCGGGTGCAGCCGCTTGGGCCCGATTCCGGCGAACGGCGAGCAGCGGGTGGCCCAGACCGGGTCGAAGAGCACCCGGCGGCCGTCCAGCTCGGCCAGCACGGTGGCGTGGCCCAGCCAGCTCAGCCGCAGGCCGGAGGCGGGCGGCGCGGCCAGCTCCGCCGAGCGCAGCTGGTGCACCGGGATCGGGCCGGCCGGCAGGCGGCGGGTGCGGCCGGAGGCCAGCTGGGCCCGGGTGACCTCCAGCGGCGAGCGCTCGTAGACCACCCGGCGGGTCGGCACGGGGTTGCGGAAGGCGCCGTCCGCGAAGTTGGGGCTGCGCAGGATCCGCTCCAGCCGGGCGCCGGTGGGCTCGGTGCCGAAGGCGTCCGTCCGCACCCGGCGCCAGCCGGCCGCGGTCAGCTCGCGCAGGCGGGCGACCGGGGTGGCCGGGGCGGGCCGGTCCGGCGGGGCCGCCCCGTCCGGCGGTGTGGTCCCGTCCGGCGGTGTGGTCCCGTCGGGCGGGGTCGCGCGGTTCGGCGGGTCGGCCGGGTTCACCGGGGAAGTGGCGGGGACGGAGCCGGGCACGGCACCTCCTGGGCGCGGGGGACTCGACAGCAGCGAGCGGGAGCCGCGCTCGGAGGCCGGCACCCGCTCGGTACGATCACCATCTCTTCCGAAGATTAGCCGAAACCCGCCGGTCAGGCGCGGTGGTCCGGACACCGTTCTGCCGTTCGGGGCGCCGGATGACCGGTCGTCAGGCCGGTTGCCCGGCCGCCGGGCTCCGGTCCTCGGGCCGGCTCCCCGGAGCAGCTACGCGTAGAAGCGGGTGATCGTCTCCGCCACGCAGTGCGGCTTGCTGCCGCCCTCGCTGGTGATGGTGCAGCGGACCACCGCCTGGTAGCCGCCCGGCACCTCGGTCAGCGACAGCAGCTCCGCGGTGGCCCGCAACCGGCTGCCGACCGGCACCGGGGCCGGGAAGCGCACCTTGTCGGAGCCGTAGTTGACGGCCATTCGCACACCGTCGACCGAGTAGCACTCCTTGGCCAGCATCGGGATCATCGCCAGGGTCAGGTAGCCGTGCGCGATGGTCCCGCCGAACGGTCCTTCCTTGGCGCGCTCCGGGTCCACGTGGATCCACTGGTGGTCGCCGGTGGCCTCGGCGAACAGGTCCACCTGCTGCTGGGTGACGGTGTGCCAGTCGCTGGTGCCGAGCTCGCCGCCGACCGCGGCGGCCAGCTCGTCGAGGGAGGCGAAGGAGGTCATGGGCGCTCCACGGCCGATCGGGGGCACGGACGGGCGGACGGCCTTCCACCCGTGCCCGGGAGCGTAGTCCTACCGGTCGGTCACCTGGGGGCCGGGTGCGGGCGGTTCCGGGGGGTGCGCCGGTTCCGGGTGCAGGCGGCGGCCGGTGGCCAGCTCCGCGTCCAACCGCACCAGCAGGGGCGCCGGGCCGTCGACCCAGGGCCGCGGCAGCCCGCCCGGGTCGGCCGGCTCGCGCAGCACCTCGGCCCGTCCGTGTACGACCACGCTCCAGCCGCTGCGCTGCTCGGGGTCCAGCCGGTCGGCCTGGAAGGCGGCCACCGTACCGTGCAGGGTGCGGGCCGCCGCGCCGTCCGGGACCAGCACCAGCAGCAGTCGGCCGTCCGGCTCGACCCGGAACGGCACCGGCAGCACCCGCAGCAGCGCGTGCTCGGTGTACACCACGCGTCCGATGGGCACGGTGCTGAGCAGCCGAAAGCACTCGGCCTCGCTCAGTTCCTCGATACGGTCGACACGGTCCATACGTCGATGGTGCCCCCGTCGCGGCTGGGCCAGTAGGGCCCATGGTCCCGGAGCGGACCGGCACGGGCGGTGCCGACGGCGGCCGCCGGCGGACAGCGCGTCGGCGACGGGCGCGGCACGTGACAGAGCGACGAAGCGACGAGGGGTGCGGGCAGATGGCGGGGACTGTGGCGGGGACCGCGGGCACGGGCGGCGGCATCGACCTGGTGCTGATCGGGGCGAACGGGGGGCCGGAGAAGGCCTTCGCGGGCTCGGCGCAGGCCGGGCAGGGCGCCGGGGAACTGGCCCGGGCGCTCCCCGGAGTCTGCTTCGACGCCGGCAGCCAGGGCTGCCGGGTCACCGTGGTGCCGCCGGAGGCGGACGCCAACACCATGCTCACCGCGCTGCGGGCGGCGGCCCGGCAGGAGGGGCGCTGGCTGGTGGTCGGACTGCTCGGGCAACTGGTCGCCGACCCGCGCGGCCGGCGGCTGGCGCTGGTGACGGCCGGCAGCACCACCGAGAACGCCTACATGCGCGGGCTGGCCTGGGACTGGGTGGTCAGCACCATGGTGCACGGCACCCAGGAGGGGGTGCTGCTGCTGGTCGACCTGGTCGCCCGCCCCGACACCTGGGCGCTGCTGGACGGCCGGGGCGGCGACCAGGGCGTGGCCGAACTGCTCACCCACTCCCGCGTGCCGCTCTGGGGCCGGATCGGCCCGCACCCCGCCGGGCGGCGCGGCCGGTCCTCGATCCTGCCGGGCGGTGAGGGATCGTTCAGCTGGGCGCTCGGGCGGGTGCTGGACCGCGGGGTGCCCGCGGCGCCGCCGGCCATCGGACCGGCCGAGTTCCAGCCCGCGGTGGCCGCCGAGCTGGCCTGGGGTGAGCTGGCGTCAGGCATCGAGGCCCGACTGCTCGTCCCTCCTTCGGGTGGCCGGTTGTTGCTGCGGAATCGGGCCGCGGTGCGGGGTGCGCTGGCCGGATTGTCGGTTTCGGAAGAACTGTTGGCAGTTCTGTGGCGCGAAAGCACCACAACAGATCCCGGTTCCGACTAAGGTCAGGGCCCCGAGGTGTTGCCGAGAGCGACGCGGTGGCGAAGAATCGTGCCCCGCACCGGGAATGGGCAACGGGCGACGGCTTTCGGTCAACGTCGGGTTCCATGCCGACGATCGATTGACGCCACCAACTCCGGCCAGCTGTCGGGCAGTACGCGACAAGGTGGGGCTTATGGGCCGAAGCAGGGCTTTGTTACGCCTTAGGGCGATCGGGGTCGGTGCGGCGATGGCCCTTTTCCTGGCCGGCTGCGCGGCCAACGCACCCGGTTCGGCGAGCCATTTGTCGGATGCCAATACCAACCCCGGTGCGGGTGCTGTCATTGGGACCAATGGGACCGCTGGGACCAGTGTTCCGGGTGGCGCAGGTGGAGCCCGCGAAGCTTCTGGGGGGAGCGGGGTTTCGGGCGCCCCGACCGTGGGAAGTTCGACCAGTGCGTCGGGCGGGGGAGCGGCAAAGCCGGCGGACGGCCAGGAACGGGCCGTCGGGCGAGCTGTCCTGAGTACCTATCAGAACTGGTGGGCGGCGCAGGTGAAGGCGTACGCGGGTGAGGACCAGAACGGCACCCAGGTGGGGGTCTATTCCGGCGGCACGGCGTTCTCGAACGTGCTGGTGAGTCTGCGGGCGCTGCACAATGCGAAGTTGGTGATGACGGGTCAGCCGTCGATCAATCCCGCAGTGCAGAGCCTCGATCTCGGCGGATCTTCGCAGAGCGCGGTGATCACCGACTGCGTGGACGTCACCGGGTGGCACCAGACCGACCCCGCCAATGGATCGTACAAGGACGCACCGCAGCACCTGACCCGCTATCCGGCGACCGCGGTGCTGCGCAGCAATGGCGTGATCTGGAAGGTCTACGAGTTCAACCGCGAGACGGGCCGGACATGTTGAGGACACCGCGGACCAACCGAACCGGCCGGTATGCCGGAATGCTGTTCCTGCTGCTCGGACTGGTGGCCGGGCTGGTGACCGGACCGGTGATGGCGGCGGCCCCGGCCGAGGCCGCGGGCACGCCGCCGCCGGGCGGGATGAACCCGTGCCTGGTGCTGTCGGTCTGCATCGTGATCACCCAGCCGGGGAGTTCGACCGGCGGGGGAGGGGGCAGCACCGGCCCCGCGCCGACCGACGGCTCGACCGGGACGCCGGCGCCGTGCTCGTACAAGGGGATCGTGGAGCCCTGCTGGGACGGCGACCTCGGGTACTTCGACAACGACACCGGGTGCTACTACCGGCAGGCCGACCCCGGAGACCCGGTCTGGAAGGACAAGCCGGCCACCGCCGGTACGCCGGTGTACCCGGTCTGCGTGAACGCGGACGGCACGCTGACCGCCGAGCCCGTCGAGTGGCTGGACAAGGTGCCCGGCGTCACCGCGGGACCGCCGCCGACCTACGTGGTCGGCCAGATGGCCTTCAACCGCCTCGCGTTCGAGCGTCCGCAGGCGCACACCGCGCCGCAGGGCAAGTCGCTGCTCGGGATCGGGCCGACCTTCTTCTGGTACGACACCAAGACCGGCACCCGGGCCTCCGAGGTCGGGGACCTGACGGCCAGCGCCTCGCTCAACGGCGTCACCGTGCAGGCCACCGCACACGTCACCTCGGTGCTCTGGGACCTCGGGTACCAGAAGAACGGCGTGGAGCAGACGGTCGACTGCACCGCGGCCGGCGCCGGGAAACCGTACGCACCGGGCATGGAACAGGGCACGCCGCCGGCCGGCAGCTGCTCGGCGGTCTACGCCGCGCTCTCGGCGACCGACGCCCCGCTGCCCAGCAACGCCCCCAGCCCGACCACCTCCGCGGCCCCCGGCGGCGGTTTCTGGCCGATGGTCACCGTCACCTGGGTCGCCGACACCGACACCGCGGCCGGCCCCGGCCACTTCGGGCCGGTGACGCTGAGCATCACCAGCTACCCCGCGCAGCTCCAGGTCAACCAGCTCCAGGTCCTCAACTAGCCGTATCCACCAGCTGTATCCGCCAGCCGTATCCGCACGCCAGTCGGCGCCGAGCACGACGCTCGGTGCGAGTCGGGCAAGGTCAGGAAGGTCGCAGTCCGATGGAGAGCCGTACCGCCTTGACGCCGACGCATGGCACCCCGGCCGGCCAAGGCCGCGACGGCGGGCGCCCCGTCTCCCCGACCCGCGCGCTGCGCAACCGGCGGCGCCGACCCGCCGTGCTGGCGATGTCGGTGGCGCTGATCGCCGCCGGCGGGCTCGGCGGAGCGGTGCTCTACAACAGCACGGGGCAGCGGATCGCCGTGCTGGCGCTGGCCCATGACGTGCCGTACGGACAGGCGTTGACGCCGAACGACCTGGTGGTGGCCCGGATCGCCAGCGATCCGGCGCTCGCCCCGGTCAGCGCCGACGACCTGGCCCGGGCGGTCGGCCGGCGGGCCACCACCGACCTGCACAAGGGCGCGCTGCTGCTGGCCGCCGACCTGACCGGCGCGGTGGTGGTGCAACCCGGCATGCAGGAGGTCGGGTTGCCGGTGCACGCCAGCCAACTGCCCGCCGCGGGCGTGCAGGTGGGGCAGCAGATCGAGATCGTCATGGTCGGCGATCCCAACAACGGGGCGCCGCAGACCATGACCGCGGTCGTCGCGCAGATCGCCAAGGGCGGCGACGGCGTGATCGACGTGGCCGTGCCGCCGGCGGACGCGGCGAAGCTGGCGCAGTGGGCGGCCAACGGGAAGTACCAGATCATCCTGGCCCCCAAGGCCGGTGCCTCGCCTTCGCCTTCCTCCTCCGCTGCTCCGTCCGGCTCCGCCTCACCCTCGGGGAGCGCCTGATGGCCGTCATCGCGCTCACCGGTGGTCCCGGCGCACCGGGCACCACCACCTCCGCGCTCGCCCTGCTGCTCGCCTGGCCGCTGGCCGGGGGGCGGCGGGTGCTGCTGGTCGAATGCGACCCCGACGGCGGGGCCGCGCTGGCCGGTGCGCTGCAGGGCCGGGTGGACGGCAGCCACGGGCTGCGCAACCTCGCGGTGGCCGACCGGCGGGGCATACTCGCCGAGGCGCTGTGGGAGCAGCTGATCGACCTCTCCCCGGGCGGCACCGGCGACCGTCTGCTGCTGCCGGGCCTCACCGACCCCGCGCAGGCGGCCGGGCTCGCGTACACCTGGGAGCCGCTGATCGAGACCCTGCGCGGACTGCACGACCTGGGCTACGACGTGCTGCTTGACCTCGGCCGCTCCGGCGCGCTCGGCGCGGGCGCCGTACTCGCCCGGCGGGCGGACTGCGTGGCCGCCACGGTGCGCACCACGCTGCGCGGACTCAGCACCGCGCGCCCCCGGGTCGCGGCGCTGCGCGAGGACCTGGCGGCGGCGGGCACCGGGGCGGACGGCCTCGGGCTGCTGCTGATCACCGAGGGCCCGTACCCGCCCGGCGACGTCACCCGCGAACTGGGCTTGCCGCTGCTGGGCACCCTGCCGTACGCCAGCCGCACGGCCCGGGTGCTCTCGGACGGCGGTGACTCGACGGACCGGCGGTTCATCCGCTCCGAACTGTTGCGCGCGGCCCGGACGGTGGCCGACCGGGTGCTGACGGTGGCCCGGCAGCGGCACGACCGGCTGACGCCGGTCCAGGTGGCGGAGCCGGTGCCGGAGCCGGAGCCGTTGTTGTCGCCGTCGCAGCCGCCGTACCAAGCGCAGGAGTACTACGCCGAGCAGAGGTACGAGGAGTATGCCGCTCCTGCCGCGCCCTCCCATGACATGTGGGGCGGTCCGGTCCCGGGCACGATGGGGGACAGCCAGCCCTGGGAACCGGTGCCGATGCCGATGCCGGAACCCGAGCCGGCGCCCGCCTCCTGGTTCGAGCCCCCGCAGCGCGCCCAGGACACCTGGGGCGGCCCGGTTCCGGGGACGTACAGCACACCGCCGGCCGAACAGGCCTGGCCCGCGGGCTGGGAACGCGATGCCGATCCTGCTCCCGCTCCTGCCCAGCAGTGGGAGGAGTGGCCGGACACCGAGGCACCGCCCTCCCACCGCCGCCCGGCATGGGCCCAGCCCAACCCCGCCCCGGGGGCACCGCCCACGGCCGACTACGGCAACGACGTGGTCCCCGGCGTGGTCCCGCCCAGCGTCACCGGCCAGGCCTTCGCCTCCCCGGCAGGCCAGGTCTTCGTCCCCCAGGCCGGCCCCGTCCAGGTCCGCCCGGGCACCGGCGGCTACCCGCCCCTGGCGGGCATAGCCCCGCACCCGGCAGCTCCCGAACCCTTCCCGGCTCCACCCGAGGACACCGAGCCCCAGGGGGAGGTCCTCCGTGCGCGGTAGCCCCGACACCACGAACGTGCCCGAGCTCCCCTGGCACGCGGAACCGGACGACGACGACCAGCCGGGGGTGTACGCCCCGGCGCCGGAGGGAGATGCGTCGGGGTCGGCTGCTGGACCGGCTCTGGGGCCAGGGGGTGCGGGGAACACCGCTGGGCAGGGCTCGTTCGCCCAGGCTCCGGACCCGTTCGCCCTGCCCCGTCCCGCGATTGCTGGAAACGGGGACGGTGCGGCACGCGGGAGGGACCCGTTCGCTCGGCCCCGGTCGGCAACTCCTGTACCGCGCCCGGTCAATGCGGCTCCCGAGAGCAGCGCTGTTCAAGCGAGCGACCCGTCCGCGTCACCACGCACGGCGGCCACTGGACCGAGGCACGCAGGTGACCCGTTCGCCCTGCCCGGCCCGGCGGCACCCGTCGCTCCGGGAGCCGACCGACGGACCGATGACCCGTTCGTGGTCAGCGGCTACCCGGGCACGAACGCAACTCCCGCTGCTCCATGGAACGCGGACGGCTGGGCCGATCCGGCAGCGCCCTCGGGATCGACAAGCGCGACGGGAACGCCGCACGGTTCCCACGGCCAGCCCGAGCCCCAGCCTCACCCCGCCGATACTTCCGCCACGCCGTTCACCCCGGTGAACAGCAACGCGGCTGCCGATGACCCCTTCGCCCTCCCTGCGCCGGCGGGCCATCGGGCACCGGAAGTCGGCCGGGCCGACGGTGCGGTTGCGCGTGGTGCGACTGCTCCTGGCGAAGCCTCAGCGCATCCGGGTCCCGCTGCGTCAGACGACATCAGCGGCCCGACTCCCTCGCTGCCCCCGTATATCGCCGCCGGTGCCGCTTCCTCGATGCCCCTGCATATCGCCCCCGGTGCGGCTTCCTCGATGCCCCTGCACGTCGCCGCCGGTGCTACTCCCTCGATGCCGCCTGGCGCTATCAGCGCTGGGCACCCCGGGTCCGTTGCAGCCCCGAACGTCGACTCTGCCGACTTTGCGGCTGCTCCTATGCCCTCGGCTGGTAACTCCGTTGCCCCGGCGGCGTCGAACGTCGGTTCCGCCGACTTTGCGGCCGCGCAAGTGGCTCCCTTGGCTCCGGCGCCGTCGAGCGGTTACCCCGTTGCCCCGGTGGCGCCGAACGTCGGCCCTGTCGACTCTGCGGCCGTGCCGGTGACCCCTGATGCTGTGGCGCCGTCAACTGGTTATCCCGTTAGTCCTGTTGCGCCGAACGTCGGCCCAGCCGACTTTGCCGCTGTTCCGGTCACCCCTGTTGCTCCAGCGCCGCCGACTGGCTACCCCGTCGCCCCGGCGGCGCCGAACGTCGGCCCCTCCGACTCTGCCGCTGTTCCGGTCACCCCTGCTACTCCAGCGGCGCCGAACGTCGGACTGGTCGACTTCTCCGACGCTTCTCCCTCTCCTACCGCCGTGCCGTCCCTCCCTGCCGCGTCGTCATATAGCACCGACGCATCCGAGCAACCGCGTTACCCAGTCGCATCGAACGTCAGCTCCGCCGACTTCGCCGCAGTTGCCCCCGCGCATCTCCCCGCTCACGCCGCTCCCTCGGCACCGACGGCGCAGAACACCGACTTCTCCATCCACCCGAGTTCCCCCACGCCGCCGAACGTCGGTCCCGCCGACTTTGCCGCCGCTTTCGCACCCTCCTCTCCTCACCCCGGTGCGCCCGTGACACAGAACGTCAGCTCCGCCGACTTTGCCGTGGGCCCCGTTGCTCCACGGACCTCACACGTCCGGGGTCGGGAAGTCGGCGGGCCCGACTTCCCGACCCCGTCACCGACGCATCGTCAGCCTGCACCACGAACTCCGGAAGTCGGAGGGGCGGACCTTTCGCCCACCCCTGGAGTCGGCCAGGCCGACGTCTCGGGCACCGTTGCTTTGGGTGTCAGCGCGGCCGCAACGTCGACCCCAGGAGTCGGGCCAGTCGACTTCTCAAGCGCCAATGCGCCCGGCGCGCCATCGGGTGCGGGAGTTAATGCAGTGCATTACTCGGGTGCTGCCGCTCCCGGTGTTTCGCCCGCCCAGGAAGTCGGCCCGGGTGACTTCCCGGGCGTGGTGAGGCCTGGTGGACCGTCTGCTCCAGGAGTCGGTCCGGCCGACTTCCTGGGGGCAGGTGGACATGGTTCGCCGTCTTCCCCGGGAGCCGGCTCTGCTGCTCTTTCCCACGCGGCGGGTTTTGGCGAATCTGCGGCGCCGGAAGTCGGTTCGGCTGACTTCTCGCGTGGGGGTGGTCCTGGTGGGTTGTCTTCTTCGGTGGGTGGGGTTGTGGGTGGTCCTGGCGTAGTGGGTCATGGTGGCTCTGCGGCGGCGGGAGTCGGTTCGGCCGACTTCTCGCGTGGGGGTGGTCCTGAGGGTTCGTCTTCTCCGGTGGGTGGAGCGGCCGGTGGTCCTGGCGTAGCGGGGCAAGGAGGCTCCGCGGCGCCGGGAGTCGGCCCAGCCGACTTCTTCGTCGCGCCGCCGCGGCCCACTCCCGGTGTCGTGGTGGGGCCGGTGAGGGCGGGCACCCCAGCGGGTGGGCCGTTCGCGGGGCCGTTGCCCGGGGTGGGGGAGCCGTGGACCGTCGCTCCTGCGGCCGGCCCTACCGCGGTCCCCGCGGGGTGGGCTCAGCCCCCGTCGTCGATGGGCGCTGTTCCCGGGCAGCCGCACCCGGGGTGGTCGCAGAACGACCCGCGGAGTACCGCGCATGCCGAGGGGCAGGGGTGGCAGCGCCCCGATGCCCGGCCGGCGGCTGCCGCGAACGGGCGCCGCCCCGATGCGTCGTCCGCTCCCGGTGCCGAGCGGCAGCCGCGCGCCGATGGTCGCCCGTCGTCCGCTCCCGGTGCCGGGTGGCAGCCGCGTCCCGGTGGGCGCCCGGGCCCGGAGGCTCCCGCCGCCCGCCAGCCGCGGCCGCACCCCCGCCCCGCGCCCACCTCCACCCCAACCTCCGCCCCCGGCGCACCGCAGCACGCCGCACCCCCCGCCGCCCCCCGGCAGCAGCAGCGCCCGCCGACCCCCCGCGCTGCCACCGCATCCCCCACCGCCTCCGCGCTGCCCGTGCTCCCCACGCCCGACCCGTGGAGTGCGAAGCCGGCGCCGCCCGCCGTGGATCCGCGGGTGGCGCGGGAGCTCAAGCGGCAGGTGGCGGCCGAACTGCACCAGCAGCTGTCGAAGTTGGCGGCCGGGCAGGGCAGCAGTGGAGTGGACCGGGCGACGCGGCGGCAGCGCGGGCGGGCGCTGATCGAGGACGCGGTGGCCCGGTGGTCGGACGGGTACGCGCAGGCGCACGGGGCCGCGCCGACCAGGGAGCAGGACCGGGCGCTCGCCGAGGCGGTGTACGACCTGCTGTTCCGGGCCGGCCGGCTGCAGCCCTACCTGGACGACCCGGAGATCGAGAACATCCTGATCAACGGCTGCGACGACGTCTGGATCTCCCGGGTGCACCAGCCGCTGCGCCAGGTCCCGCCGGTCGCCGACTCCGACGCCGAGCTGGTCGAGATGCTGCAGGACCTGGCCCGCCAGCACGGCGGCGGCGAGCGCAGCCTCAACACCGCCAGCCCGACGCTCGCGCTGCGCCTCGAGGGCGGGATGCGGCTGCAGGCGATGACCGAGGTGACGCCCCGCCCCTACGTCGCGATCCGGCGCCACCGGGTGGCCTCGGCGACGCTCACCGACATGGTCAAACTCGGCACCGTGGACGCCACGCTCGCCTCCTTCCTGGCCGCCGCGATCCGGGCCCGGAAGAACGTGATGATCACCGGCACCCAGGGCGTCGGCAAGACCAGCCTGCTGCGCGCGATGGCCGCCGAGATCCCGCCGGACGAGCGGATCGGCACCCTGGAGTCGGAGTTCGAGCTCTGGCTGCACACCCTGGGCCACCTGCGACAGGTGGTGCCGATGGAGGCCCGCGAGGGCAACGGCGAACGGGTGGACGGCCGCTCGGTCGGCGAGTTGACGATCGGCGACCTGATCCCGGCGGCGCTGCGGATGACGCTCTCCCGGATCATCGTCGGCGAGGTCCGCTCGGGCGAGGTGGTTCCGATGCTGCGGGTGATGACCAACGGCGAGGGCGGCTCGATGTGCACCCTGCACGCCCGCGGCCCCCACATGGTGGTGGACCGCATCGCCGAACTGTGCCTCGAATACGGCTCGCATATGACGGATGCGCTTGCCTACCGGCTGACCGCCAACGCCGTGGACCTGATCGTGCACGTGTCGATGGTGGACGAGACCGCGCTCGGCGGCCGCCGGCACCGGTTCGTCTCGCACGTCATGGAGGTGACCGGGCTCGGTGAGAGCGGACGTCCGGCGCTGAACACGGTGTTCGGCCCGCGTCCGGACCTCGGCGAGCCCCGGGCCGTGCCGCACACCCCGCCCAACTGCCTGGACGACCTGCGCCGGGCGGGCTTCGACGCCGGCCTGCTGCAGTCCGCGTACGGCAGTTGGAGCGCACCGCTGAACCTGCGGATCGGCGGACAGCGATGAGAAGCACGACATGAGACGAAGACTGACGGACGAGGAACGGTGATGCTGCTCTACGCCCTCTGCGGGCTGCTGGTCGCCGGCGGCCTGGTGGCGCTGGTGTTCGGCCTGCGCGGGTCCCCCGCCCGCGAGCAGGCCGAGCCGAGCCGGTTCGCCCTGCGGCTGCGCCAACTCTGGTACGGCACCACGGGAACCCCGGCACCGGCCATGCTGCGCCGGCGCCGGATCCAGAGCGCCCTGTCGCTGATCGCCGCGCCGCTGGCCTGGCTGTTCAGCGGGATAGTGCTGATGGCGATCCTGGTGCCGGGGCTGATCTTCGGCCTGCCCTGGCTGTTCGGCGTGACCAAGGCGGACCACCGGCACATCCGCCGGCTGGAGGCGCTGGCCGAGTGGACCCAGCGGCTCTCCGACGTGCTGCTGCTCGGCACCGGCCTCCAGCAGGCCCTGATCACCAGCCGCCGCACCGCACCGTCCGCGCTGCAGACCGAGATCGACGACCTGGCGGCCCGGTTGCAGTCCCGCTGGCGGGCCGAGGACGCGCTGCGCGCGTTCGCCGATTCGCTGGCCGATGCCACCGCCGACAAGGTACTGGCCGCCCTCGTCCTGCGGTCCGGCGACAGCGGACCGGGCCTGGCCCGGGCGCTGGCCGACATGGCCGAGTCGCTGCGCGACGAGGTGCGCCAGCGCCGGGCGATCGAGGCGGACCGGGCCAAACACCGCACCACCATCCGCTGGCTGGTCTGCATCATCCTCTTCGTGATCGTGGTGGGCTCGTTCAACTCCCGCTATACCGCGCCCTACAGCTCGGCCCAGGGCCAACTGGTGCTGTCCGTGTTGGCGTTGCTCTTCGTCGCGGTGATCGCCTGGATGCGCTCGATGGCCTCCCACAAGCCGCTGCCGCGCCTGCTGGAGAGCGACCGGCGCAGCCAGGTGGCCTCCTTGGACGAGGGGGCGGGCCCGGACGTTGACGGCGCCGGGCAGGACCAGGCGGCCGCGGCGTTCGGCGAGTTCGGGGAGGTCCGATGATGACGATCTCGCCCTGGGCGATCCTGGCCGGAGCGGTGGCGGCCGGCGGCCTGGCCCTGCTGATCTCCGAACTCCGGCCGGCGCCACCGGACCTGGGCCAGACCCTGGACCGGCTGCACCGCCCGCCGGACCCGCCCCGGCCGAACTCCGAACCGGAGGAGGAGGAACGCTGGTACGACCGGCTGGGCGGCCGGGCACTGGTCCTGCTCGGCATCCGGGTGCCCGCGCAGTCGCTGGCCCTGGTCGGCCGCGAACCGGCGCGCTACATGGCGCACAAGCTGCTCTTCGCGCTGGTCGGCCTGACGTTGCCGGGCTACCTGTCGGCGATGGTCGCCGTGCTGGGCTATCCGCCGCCGATCGCGGTGCCGCTGGTGGTCAGCCTCGGCCTGGCCGTGCTCGGCTGGATGGTGCCGGACGCCGTCGTGCAGAGCGAGGCCAAGGAGGCCAGGACCGAGTACCTGCACGGAATCTCCGCCTACCTCGAACTGGTCGCGCTGGAGCGGGCCGCCGACCACGGCCCGGCGGAGGCGATGCGCCGCGCCGCCTCGGTCGGCCGCGGCGCCGTCTTCCGCCGACTGCAGGACGCACTGGAGCGGGCCGCCACCGACCGGGTCCCGCCCTGGGAGGGGCTGGAGGCGCTCTCCGGTGAACTCGGCCTCACCCAACTGCAGGACGTGGCCGACATCATGCGGCTCTCCGGCACCGACGGCGCCGCCGTCTACGACACGTTGCGGGCCCGCGCCAAGGGCCTGCGCGACGAGCTGCTGGCGGACGACCTGGCCAAGGCCGGTGCCACCAGTGAGCAGATGGTGGCGCCCGGCGCGGCGCTCACCCTGCTGATGACCCTGCTGATCGTCTATCCCGCGATCTACCAGATGCTCCATGTCCTCTGACTGCCCGTCCGGCGCCCACGACGTCCGCTTCCAGGACCTCCGGGCCCGGGCCCTTCCCGTGAAGTTCCGTCCCCCGCACCACAATCCCGCGCACGACAATCCCCCGCTCCACCATCCCCCGAGGAGACCCAGCGATGAAGTACCTGCGCGCACTGGCCGCATTGCTGCTGCTGCCACTGATCCTGACGCTGCAGTTGGGATCGGCCCTGCTGCGCCTGCACGTGTCCCGGGCCAAGTTGGCCCGGGCCGCCGGCGACCGCGGTGCCCTGAGCATCGAAATGGCCCTGATCGTGGTGGTCGTGGTGGCGATCGCCGGTGCGGTGGTCACCGTGGTGATGAAGCTCGGACAGACCGCCAAGAGCGACATGCCCACCACACTGCCGACGGTCACCATCACCTGAGCCGGCCGGCCGAGCATCATCTGACGGTCCGTCAGAAGCACCGGGGCGGCGGATCCGATCGCGGAGTGCTCAGCATCAGCTTCGCGATGGTCTTCCCGATGATCCTCTTCCTGGTGCTCGCCGTGGTCCAGGGCGCGCTGATCTGGTACTCGGACAGCGTGGCCCTGGCCGCGGCACGGGTCGGCGCGGACGCCGCCCGGGTGTACAGCGAGAAGGACAACCGCGCGGCCGCGCCCACGGCCTACGCGTTCCTGAAGCCGTTCACCCAGCTGCTCGGCAACCCGGTGGTCACCGTGCCGCCGCGCGGGCCGACCGACACGGTGGTCACCGTGACCGTGACGGTGCACCCGCTGTTCGTCCTGCCGGGGGAGTTGACCTTCTCCCAGACCGCCCAGGCGCCGATCGAGAGGCCTACTCCATGAGCGCGGGGCGCGAAGCGGGCGACCGCGGCAGCCTGGCGATCGAGGCCGCCCTGGTGGTCCCGGTGATCTTCGGCCTGCTCGTCCTGGGCCTGGTCGCGGGCCGGGCCGAGCAGATCGCGGGCACCGTGCAGGAGGCGGCCCGAACCGGAGCCAGGGCCGCCTCGCTGGGCCAGAGCGGTGCGGAGGTGGAGACGGCAAAGAAGGCGGTGCACGACCTGCTCGCCCGGAGCGGAGTGGACTGCCCGGGACTGCAGGTCAACGCGGTGGTCGAACCCCTGGCCGGCGCAGCGCCGTTGCGGGACGTCCGGGTGGACGTCATATGCAAGGTTCCGGTGAATGATTTGTCGCCGGTGTGGGTACCGGGCGGATTGGTGCTTCAGGGAACCTTCCGCTCGGTGATCGACCAGTACCGCTCGACGTGACACGGCGCCGGCCCGGGCCGGGTCGGACCAGCAGGCCGAAAGCAAGCCCTGGGGAGGGAACGTGACGACCCGTCACAGAGACCGCGAGCGCGGCACCATCTCGATCTTCGTGGCGATCGGCTCCTCGATGATGATGCTCTTCCTGGGCATCGTGCTGGACGCGGGCGGCGAACTGCGCGCCGTGGTCAACGCCGACGCGATGGCGCAGGAGGCCGCCCGGGTGGGCGCCCAGCAGATCGACAAGGTCCTGCTCTTCGAGAAGGGCAAGTACGGGATCGACGCCACCGCGGCGGAGAACGCGGTCAAGGCCTACCTCGACCAGGACCCCGCCTTCCAGGGCGTGCCGGTGGAGGTGGTGTGGCCGCCCGTGCCGCCCCCGCAGCCCCCGGCGGACGGGAGTTCGCCGCCGCCGCCCCAGTACACCAGCATCACCGTGCACATCTCGCCGACCTACCGGACCGCGCTGCTCGGCCTGTTCGGCGAGTCCTCCCTGACGATCGAAGGAACCGGTACCGCGACCCTGGTGGTCAACGGTGAACCAGTGAAGGCGGATTCCTGATGGCCACGACGCGTACCAAGGCCAAGGTCGGGAACGGGAGTTCCCGCTCCCGCCGGGCGCCGGTGCCGACCGGCCCGGTGCGGCCGCCGGGGCGGCGGCGCAGTCCGCTGCGCTCGCTGCCGGCCGCGCTGGGCGCGCTGGTGATGCTCGCCGTGCTGCTGGTCGGCGTGCCGCTGGCGCTGCTCTACGGCACCCAGGCGGTCGCCTCGATGGGCGGCGTCGGCAACCGCAGCATCGGGCAGGTGCTCACCCAGCCCGACGACGGTCGGCTCTTCCTCTGGGCGCTGGTCGGGATCGGCTGGATCGCCTGGGCCTGCTTCGCCTGCTCGGTGCTGGTGGAGATCCCGGCCCAGCTGCGCGGCCGGGTCGCCCGCCGGATCCCCGCCTTCGGCTGGAGCCAGCGGATGGCCTCCGGCCTGGTCGGCGCGGTGATCGCACTGCTCCCGGTGGCCGGTGGCGCGTTCGCCGCCACGGCCGGGCCGGCGCCCGCGATCGCCGCCGTCGCACCGCAGTCGGTGGCGGCCCCGCAGTCCGCCGCACTCGGCTCCGGCCCGGCCACCGCCGCCATGCCCGCCGCGGATCCCGGTCAGCAGGGCCCCAGCTACACGGTCAAGGACTCCCGGCCGGCCGACAGCCTCTGGTCGATCGCCGAGCACCAACTCGGCTCCGGAGACCGGTGGCAGGAGATCGCCAAGCTCAACGCAGGCCGGGTGATGGACAGTTTCGGTGCCACATTCGACGCCGACCGGCCGATCCAGCCCGGTTGGCAGCTGCTGATGCCGGCCGACGCCAAGCCGGACGGCGGCGCCCCGGCGCAGGGCCGGTCGGCCGCCCAGTCCGCCCCGCAGAGCGGGCAGGGCGGGCAAGGTCAGACAGGGGCGCCCAAGGATGCCACCGTCACCGTCCACGAGGGCGACACCCTCTCCGCCATCGCCCAGCGGGAGCTGGGGAGTTCGGATGCCTGGCCGCAGCTCTTCGACGCGAACAAGGGCGTCCAGGCGCCCGACGGCGAACGGCTGACCAACCCCGACATGCTGGCGCCCGGCATGGTGCTGGCGATCCCCGGCGCCCAGGCCCCGGCCGCCCAGCCGCAACCCGCACCACAGGCCCAGCAGCCCCAGCAACAGCAGCAGCCCCAACAGCAACAGCAACCCCAGCCGCCGCAACGGCCCGCCCCCGCACCGAGCGCCCCGGCCGCCCAGCCCTCGGCCGGCGCCGACGCCGCCCCGCACCCCAGCGCCTCCCCGGCCCCGCAGCACACCCCCGCCCCGCAACACACCCCCGCCCCCCAGCACACCCCCGCACCGCAGGGCGCCAACCGACCCGCCGCCCACCCGGCCCCGCACGCCGAGGACCCCAAGGGCGACTACACCGGCGCACTCGCCGTCTCCGGCATCGGCGTCCTGCTCGCCGCCGTGCTGATCGGCGCCGTCGCCCACCGCCGCGGCCACCAGCAGCGCGGCCGCCGCCCGCGCCACCGCATCCCGATGCCCGCCCCGGCCGCCGCCTCGTTCGAGGCCGAGCTGAAGGCCCGGCAGAGCAGCACCGGACTCGACCTGCTCAACCGCTCGCTGCGCACCCTGGCCCGCAACGTCAGCCGCAGCGGCAAGCGGCTGCCCCCGCTGGCCGCCGTCCGGGTGACCAACGGCGGTACGGTCGAACTGCACCTGGCCGCGCCCGCCGTGCCGATCGCGCCGTTCCGCGCCGCGCACGCCGCCAACGTCTGGTGGTGCGCCGGCGACGCCACCGACCTGCTGACGCACCAGCAGGCCGTCAAGGTGCCCGCGCCCTACCCCGCGCTGGTCACCCTCGGCACCGCGCCGGACGGCGCCGCCGTGCTGGCCGACCTGGAGACGGTGCGGCTGATGCACCTCTCCGGGCACCCCGAGGACGCCCGCGCGGTACTGCGCACGGTGGCACTGGAGCTGGCCCACAGCCCGCTCGCCGACCGGCTCAACCTGCACCTGATCGGCTTCCCCGAGGACCTGCCGGTCTCCGACACGGTGGCCGACCGGGTTCACCGCTACCCGACCCTGGAGGCCGCGCTCACCGCCCTCGGCCCGCGCACCGACCGGGCCCGCGGCATCCTGCTGGAGGCCGGCGCCGCCCACCCGCGCGACGCCCGCAGCCGCGGACAGGCCGACGAGGCCTGGGTGCCCGACATCGTGCTCTCCGCCCAGGCGCCGATCGGCGACGTCCCGGCCGAGCTCGGCCGGCTGCTCGACGGCCGCCCGCGCACCTGCCTGGCGGTGCTCTCCCGGGCCCCCGAGCGCGGCACCGGACCGGTCGCCCGCTGGACCCTGCCCAGCACCGGCGCGGCCGTGCTGCCCGGGCTGCACCTCGCGGTGCAACTGCAGCGGCTCACCGAGGACCAGTTCAACCACTGGAGCGAACTGCTCAGCACGGCCGCCTCCGAGGAGCAGCAGCCGGCGCCGGCCTGGACCTACGACGGCGAGGAGATCGAGCCCGCCGACCTGCCCGTGCCGGTCCCGGTGCTGGCCGGGGTGGCGAGCGGCTCGGCGCCGTTCGTCGGCTCCTCGCTGCCGGACGGCCCGCAGGAGTCCGGCCCGAAGCTGATCGCCCGGCTGATCGGCACCGGCAGCAGCCCGTTCGCCTCGGCCGACCCGGCGGGCGCCGGGCGGCTGGTGCCGCGGCAGGCGCTGTCGCCGGCGATCCCGCTGCCGGCCATCGAGGGCCCGTCAGGTGACACGCCGCCGGCCGGGCCCCAGCCGGAGCCCGACCCGGAGGCGGCGAGCGCGCGGCACCTGATCAACGGCCAGGGCCGGCACGCCGCCGCCTCGGGCGGCGGCTCGGGCGAGGTGGTCCTCCCGCCGGGCTTCGACGAGCTCTTCCCCGCGGCACCCGTCCAGGAGCAGCCCGACCCGTTCGCCACCGAGCTGCTGCCCGCGGCCGTCGAACAGGAGCCCGAGCCCGAACCGGAGGCCGCGCTCGCACCGCCCGAGCCCGCCCCCACCCACGAGACCGCACCCCCCGCCACCATCCCCGACCCCCGCCGCTCGCCCGGCGCCTGGACCGCCGGCACCCCCAGCCACCCCGAGCCGGCCACCTCCACCCCGCCCGGCGGCACCCCGGTCAGCTCCCGCACCGACGCCGAGGACCTGCTCGCCATCCTCCGCTCCCCGCAGGCGCACGCGATCCGCACCACCCCCCGGATCCGCCTGCTCGGCCCGGTGGACGTGCTCGGCGCCGGCGGCCCGGCCGAGCCGGGCGCGCTCCCGGCGCTCACCGAGGCGGCGGCCTTCCTCGCCCTGCACCCGGGCGCCGACCCGGCCGCCGTCGAGCGCGCCCTGCACCCGGGCGACCACGCCCGCCCGGACCAGGTCACCCCGCAGACGCTGGCCGAACTGGCGGCCTGGCTGGGCGGCGAGCCGGACGGCCGGGCCTTCCTGCGCGAGGACGGCCCGGACAGCTACGCCTTCGCCCCGACCGTCACCTGCGACTGGGACGAGTTCCGCAGCCTCTACCGCCGCGGCATGCGCAGCACCAGCACCACCGCCGACGCCGCCCTGGCCCACGCCCTCGCCCTGGTCCGCGGCGCCCCGTTCGCCGAGACCGCGCCCACCGCCTACGGCTGGGCGGAGGCGATCCGCCAGGACATGCTGGCGGCGGTGGTCGACACCGCGCACGAACTGGCCGCCCGCCGCCTGCAGTACGGCGACCACCGCAGCGCCGAGGCGGCGGTCTTCCGCGGCCTGGCAGTGGCCCCGGACGTCGAACTCCTGCACCGCGACCTGTTCTACGCCTACGCCTCGGCCGGCGCCCGGGACCAGCTGCTGAAGGCCGTCAACCGCCTGGACGCCCTCAGCCGCCGCACCGGCCGCAGCCTGGACCCGGACACCGTGGCCCTGCTCCGCGACCTGCTCTCCGGTGCCTGAGGCGGCGTCAGCCGCCCAGGGCCCACGATTCGGTGGGCGCCGTCGGCAGATCATGAGCATCAGTGACGTTCGGTGGTTGTCAGCTGTCGGGCTCTTGCGGTCCGCGCCTGGACGGTACGGGTGCTCCGTGCCGTCCAGGGGTTGACGGTACGGAGCCCGAGAAAGCGCCGTGACGAACGCATAGGACCTGCCACCCCAGGCCGCAGCTCTACTGGTGAGCCTTCAATCCTTGGTCGGCGCGCGGGAGTATGCGCAGGTCCCCGGCCCAGACGTCGCAGAGGACGCCGCCGGACTCGAACTCGATCAAGAGGCCGATGCGTCCCGTCTTCGGCTCCCACCGCTCCTCGACTGAGAGAATCCGCTCACCGAGGTGGCGCTGGAACGGGGTTCCACAGTCAGGGGCCACCACGACCCGTCCCTGGGCTCCGAGGGCGTATCCCTCGCCCGGACTCGACGTCTCCACGATCAGGCACCAGTCCGAACCGGCGGTGATCCACGTGGAGGCGCCCGCCTCGTCGATGAGCCAGATGTCGATCGGCCCCTCGTCATCGCCGTCGGCCGGGACGAGCTGCGACGCGATGACCTGCGCCAGCCGAACGCCCACGAGCAACGACGGATCGGTACCGGCCCCGTGGAGAGGGCACACCGGCGGACCGAAGAGCTCCATCCCTCGAACCCACCGTGCGGCCCTGACCGCGTTCACCTGCATGTGCGGGACAGCCTTAAGGGGCGCGCTCACTCCATGCGGCGGGCACGGCCGTCGGAGGCCGAGCCTCCAGGACGATCGCCGTTCCGGCCACGGATCGGTCCTCGTGCATGGTGATCACTTGGCCGGGCTGAAGGCGCCGCCACTGCGAGGGGTCAAGAGGTGCGAGTCGCACCGAGGACCGTCCGCCGGGCTCCAGGAGGGGCGTGAACTCCACCCAGAGCCGGGCGATGTCAAGGGCCGGCTCGCCGGTCTCCGTTCGGTTGCCGATGTCCCACATCGGTCGCAGGACGCCGGCTCCGGGAATCGGGGTCTGCCGTCGGCTTTCGGTGGCCGGCCGGAGAGTGAGATCGGCTCGGATGATCCCGTTGCGGGTTTCACCGCACCGCCAGTGACACCAGGCCGCGCTCTTCTCCAGCCGCATCTGCTCGGCGGCCGTGGCCAGGATCTCCCAGAAGCCGAGTGGAGGCGGTTGGACGTCGCCGAGCTCCTCCAACAGCCCGAGGGCTGCTTCCCACTCGTCCTGCGTCAGGTACTCCCAGACGTCGTTCACCGTGATGTCGTTCTCGGTGGCGATCTCTTCGGGGACCAGCAGGAAAGCGGCTTCCAGCAGCTTGGGGACGTCCATGCCCTGATTCTGGACCACGGACTCCCGTCCTACGGCAGTCGCCAGAACAAATCACGACAAGCCTGGGCGCCTTTCCAAGGTTCAGCGTCCCCGATTGCTCACGGAACACCGACACGAGTAGTGCGGACCCTACAAGCCGGAAAGGGCGGCCCGTGAAATCCCGTGGCCGCCCCTCCGCCGTGCCCGCTGTCGTCCGGGAGCCCGGCCGCCAGGGTGGTGCCGGGTCACGGAGGAGGACGACGGTGCCCGGGCAGCAGCAGGCGAGGACGACGACGCTCTGGCGGCCGACGGGGCCCGAGGAGCTGGTGCTGGTCGAGCAGGCCGGCTGGCGGGCGTGGCCGCCCCGGCTGCCGGAGCAGCCGATCTTCTACCCGGTGCTGAACGAGGACTACGCGATCCGGATCGCCCGGGACTGGAACGTGCCGCACAGCGGCGTCGGCTACGTGACCCGGTTCGAGGTGGAGAGCGCGTTCCTGGCCCGCTACCCGGTGCGGCAGGCGGGTGGCGAGACCATCCTGGAGCTCTGGGTGCCGGCCGAGGAGCTGGCCGAGTTCAACACCCGCCTGGTCGGCCGGATCGAGGTCGTGCACGAGTTCCGCTGAGCGGCGGCACGCGCGCTGCCGGGCACCCGCGGACGGGTGCCCGGCAGTTTCGTCAACTACCGCTGCTTCAGGAGACGTTGACCGGCGGTGTCGGTGGCGGTGACGGTCACCGAGGCGGTGCTGGCGGCGGTCGGGGTGCCGCTGATCACGCCGGTCGTGGAGTTGATCGACAGGCCGGAGGGCAGGCCGGTGGTCGAGAGGCCAGGGTCTGGCCGGCGGCGGAGTCGGTGGCGCCGACCGTCAGGCTCGCGGCGGTGCCGACGGTGCCGGTCTGGCTGCCCGGGTTGGCCACGGTGACGGTACCGGTGCTGGAACCGGTGCCGGCGGTGGGGTCGAAGTCGGCGGTGAAGGCGGCCTCGATGCCGCTCACCACGCCGGAGTCGCCGATGATCAGGCCCAGCTCGCGGCTAGGGAACGCGCGTAGACCAGTAAGGCAGGGAACTGATCCACCGTTAAGCCAGGTTGTATGGCCAACAGTTGAACACGGAGAGCAAAGATGATGATGCGCCTACGGGATGTCGAACTGCGGGATCTCCCCGCCTACCTGGCGATGCGGTGCGACCCGGTGATGATGGCCGAGCTCGGCGGGCCGCTGCCGGCCGAGGGCATGGCGGCGAAGGTGGCCAGGGATGTGGCGGCCGCCGCGGCGGACCGTGACTGGATCAAGGTGATCGAGGTGGACGGGCAGCCGGCGGGTACGGTGGTGCTCTGGACCCACCCGGAGGCCTCGGCGGAATCGCACCCGAACCAGCCCGCCGTGGCACCGCTCAGCGAGATCGGGTGGATGGTGCTGCCCGATTTCCAGGGGCGCGGCCTCGCCAAGGCGGCGGTGCGCGAGCTGCTGGAGCAGGCCTGCGCCGACGGCCGCTGGGGCCGGGTGCACGCCTATCCGGGCGTCGGGAACGGCGCCTCCAACGGCATCTGCCGCAGTCTCGGATTCACCCTCCGGGCAGAGTGCGAGGTTGATTTCGCGGGCCGGACCCTGCGCTGCAACGACTGGGCGTACGACACGGTCGGCGTCCGGCATCAGTAACGCGGCGTCAGGAAGAAGGCTCCGGCCGGCCCCGCGTCCACGCCGTCCAGCTCCGCCGCCCGCTCCCGGGCGAAGGCGTGCAGCAGAGCTGGGTAGCGGTAGCTCCCCGGGGTGCGGCTGGTCAGCAGGTGGAAGTCGACCAGCCGGGCCAGCAGGTACTCGGCGGCGGCCGGCGAGGTGCCGAGCAGCTCGCCCGCCGCCCGGGCGCCGATGGTGGCCAGGCCGGGCAGCGCCAGCCGGGCGAAGGCGATCGCCACCGTCGGCTCCAGTGCCCGGTGGCTGCCCGCGATGGCCGTCCGCAGGTCCAGCTCGCCGCAGCGCAGCTCGTCCAGCCGGTGCTCCGGGTCGGCCAGCCGCTCGGCCAGCCGGCGGGCCGTCAGCTCCGGCTGGGTGGCCAGCCGCCGCCCGCAGATCCGCAACGCCAGCGGCAGGCCCTCGCAGAGCGCCGCCAGCTCGGCCAGTGCCACCGGGTCGACCCCGGTCCAGGCGGCGCCCGCGGCGCGCTCCAGGAAGGTCGCGGCCTCGGCCAACGGCAGCGGCCCGACCGGCAGCTCGACGGCGCCGACCAGCTCCGGCAGCCGCCGCCGGCTGGTCACCAGCACAGCGCCCAGCGGCTCGGCGGGCAGCAGCGGACGGACCTGCGCGGCGCTACGGACGTCCTCCAGTAGCACCAGCAGCCGCCGCCCGGCGGCCAGCCGGCGGAACATCGCGGCCCGGGCCGGCGGCGCGGCGGGCAGCTGGGCCGCCGGCACGCCGAGCGCGGCCAGGAAGCCGCCCAGTACCTCGTGCGCGGTGGCCGGCCAGGGGCGGGTACCGCCCAGGTCGGCCCGGAGCACGCCGTCCGGGTAGGCCCGGCGCACCGCCCGCGCCGCCTCCGCGGCCAGCACCCGCTTGCCGCTGCCGGGCGGGCCGGAGAGCACCACGGCCCGCGGCGCGGTGCCGGCGGGGCGGCCGAGCAGGCGGGTCAGCACGGCCAGCTCGGCCACCCGCCCGGTGAAGTCGGCCAGCGGAGCGCCCAGCTGGTCGGGCCGCGGCCCGTCGGTCGGCCGGGGCGCCGGCGCCTGCCGGGGCTGCGGGACCTGACCGGGCGCCAGCTCGGGGGCGGAAGGCTCTGGGCCGGACGCCTCCGGGGCAGAAGAATACGGAACGGAAGGCTCCGGCCCGGCCGACTGCGGAACGCCAGCCCCAGGCGCAGAGGCCCGCGGCCCGGAAGCCCCCGGCCGCGGATCCCCCACCGGCCCCGAGCGCAGGATCCGCTGGTGCAGCTCCCGCAGCTCCGCCCCGGGCAGCACCCCGAACTCCTCGTCCAGCAGCCGCCGCACCCGCTGGAACGCGGCCAGCGCCTCGGCCTGCCGCCCCTCCTGGTAGAGCGCGGTCATCAGCTGCGCCCAGAACCGCTCCCGCCCCGGGTGGGCGGCGGTCAGCGCGTGCAGCTCCGCCACCACGGAGTGCCGGCCCAGCCGCAGCTCGGCCGCCACCTTCGCCTCCACCGCCTGCAGCCGGTGGTCGGCCAGCCGGTCACCGTGCTCGTGCCGCAGCCGGTCGGAGTCCACGTCGAGCAGCGCCTCGCCGCGCCAGGTGTCCAGCGCGGCCGCCAGCAGCGCGGCGGCCTCCTCGGGCGCGCCGCCGGCCAGCGCCGCCCGGCCCTGGCCGTGCAGCTCGGCGAACCGGTCCAGGTCGAACTCCTCGGGCGCCGCGTTCAGCAGGTAGCCGCCGGCCCGGGTCTCCAGCCGGGCCCCGGCCGGGCCGAGCGCGGTGCGCAGCCGCATCACGGTGTTCTGCAGCGCGGCCCGGGCCGCGCGCGGCGGCCGGCCGTCCCAGACGCAGTCGGCCAGGAGCTCCACCGAGGCCACCTGGCCGCGTCGCAGCAGCAGCGCGGCGAGCAGCACCCGCTGCTTGGGCGCGGCGACCGGGTGGTCGTCGTGCTCGTCGCGGACCAACAGCGGACCGAGGATTCCGAACTCCATGTGCGCCGTTCTAGCCGGACTCGAGGTTGACCACGAGGGACCGCGGCCACCGGTCAATCAAAACCGGACAACGCCGCTGGTCAGCCCGGGCGCGGGCGGTCAGTGCCCGGTCAGTGCCCGGCCAGCGCCCAGTCGACGCCGGAGAGCGTGACCATCGACAGCAGGGTGGAGAAGAGCACCGAATCGCGCGGCAGCGCGGTGTTCAGCCCGTACTGCCGGGCGTAGACGAAGACGTTCTGCGCGGTCGGCAGCGCCGAGCAGACCACCACGGCGAGCAGCTGGTGCGTCGTCAGGTGCAGCAGCAGGCTGCCGACCGCGAACGCGACCAGCGGCTGCACCAGCCCCTTCACCAGGACCGACACGCCGACCTCGGCCCGCAGCGCCGAGCCGTCGCCGGCCGGGCGGGCGTGCAGCGACATGCCGAGGGTGATCAGCGCGGTCGGCACCCCGGCCGCGCCCAGCACGTCGCAGGAGTGGCCGAGCGCGGACGGCAGCCGCAGGCCGGCGGCCGAGCAGAGCACACCCAGCGCGGAGGCCAGGATGATCGGGTTGCGCAGCGGCAGCCGGAGCAGCCGGGCCGCCCGCCGCCCGGCCGCCGGCCCGGCGCCGGTGCCGCCGTCCAGCACCGCCAGGATCAGCGGGGTCACCAGCAGTACCTGGAAGAGCAGCACCGGTCCGATGAAGCTGGCGTTGCCGAGCACCTGCACGGCCACCGGGATGCCCAGGTTGGCGGAGTTGACGTAGCCGGCCGCCATCCCGGCGATCGCCTGGTCGGCGGGCCGGCGGCCGAACAGCCAGCGGGCCGCCGCCCACCCGAGCAGGGTGGCGGCCAGCGTGCCGGCCGCGAAGGCCAGCATCGACGGGTTGGCGAAGCTGCCCAGCGGGGCCCTGGCCAGCATGGCGAAGAGCGCGGCCGGCATCGCGACGTGGAAGACGAACTTGCTGAGCACCGGTTCGGCCTGCTCGCCGAGGATGCCGGTGCGGCTGACCAGGTAGCCGACGGCGGTCAGCAGCCAGATCGGCGCGAACGCCGAGAGCAGCGGTTGCAGGGAGTGCATGGATCCTTCTGAGGGTGGGCGGATCACGCTGGGGACTGTCTTCCCCGACCCCGGGGTGCCGGGGCCGGAGCCAGTCAACCAGCCCGCCGGAAGCCGCCGTTCCGCGCCCCCACGGTCCGGATCCGGCCCGGTTCCGGCCCGGTCAGGGGTGTCCGACCGCCACCAGGGTGCGGTGGTGGGCCGGCCGCTCCAGCTCGTCCAGCAGGGCGACGGCCAGGTCGGCGTAGCGGAACGGCGGGGCGTCCTCGGCGTCGGGCAGCACGGCGCCGCCGCCGGTGCGGTAGCGGCCGGTGCGCGGGGAGTCGGAGTCCAGGAGGGCGGGCGGCGGGGCCAGCACCACCCAGTCCAGCTCGGCCGGCGCCTCCCGCAGCACCTCCAGCTCCACCAGGTGGCCCATCGAGAAGGCCCGGTGCTCGGGCGGGAAGCCCGCCGAGTCGTGCAGCGGCACGCCCGGCGCCACCTCCAGCACGGTGCCGATCCCGACCGCCAGCAGCCGGTGCACCCCCGCCACCGGCAGACCCGCCGTCAGCGCCCGGGCCGCCGCCGGGAAGAACTCCACCGAGGGGATGGCGGCCGTGAAGGCCGCCTGGACCACCGCGTCATGACCGGCAGCCAGGGCCGCCACCGACGCCGGGTCGGTCACGTCGCCGGCCGCCACCGCCACGCCCGGACCGGCCAGCCCGGGGTGGGCCGCCGGGTCCCGGACCACCGCCGTCACCCGGTGCCCGCGGGCCACCGCCTCGGCCACCACTCGCTGCCCGGCCCGTCCGCCGGCGCCGAAAACCACGATCCCGCTCATCAACGCGTCCTCTCGAAGGGTGCCAACGCGTCGAACGCTAGGAGCGGACCCCCTGGTTACTTCAACGATACCGGCGCGGACCTGCCGGGGGACGCAATCCGCGGGCGCCTGGAACCCGGGTGCGCGGACCCCGTAAGGTGGCGCGCAAGGGGGCGCGGCGGACGCGAGTCGGCCGCGGCCCGGTGGAACCGAGGACGACGCCCTGGGCGGCGGGCGGGGTGGTGACCGGCGTTGGCGGAGAGTGGATCGACCGTGGGGTCTGCGGCGGGACCGGTCGACGGCCAGGACGCGGCGCCACCGCCGCCGGTGATCGAGGATGCCGTGCCCGAGGAGTACCGGGCGCTGGCCGAGGCCAAGGCGGCGGCCCGCGCTGCCGGGCAGTCACTTCCGGACGCCCCGTCGGCTGAGGCCCCGCCACCCGCGACCGCCCTGCTGCGCGCCGTCACCCCGCCGCGCGGGACGACGGTGCTGCGGGCGGTGCCCGAGCCCGGTGCGGAGCCGGCGGCGGAGCCCGCCGCCGAGCCCACCGGCTGGACCGGCGGGGTCGCGCTGGCCGAGGTGGCCGCCTACGGGGCTGCCCAGGCCGCGGTCGGCGGCGGGCTGCGCGGCCGGATCCTGTGCGTCGAGGGCGGTTACGGCAGCCGGCGCGGCTGGGGCCGGGGCGGCTCCGGCCAGGG
The DNA here is from genome assembly GCF_042869935.1 of Kitasatospora sp. NPDC006697. Classification (NCBI taxonomy): domain Bacteria; kingdom Bacillati; phylum Actinomycetota; class Actinomycetes; order Kitasatosporales; family Streptomycetaceae; genus Kitasatospora; species Kitasatospora sp. NPDC006697. The sequence goes on along the minus strand of NZ_JBIAGU010000014.1, from coordinate 92,369 downwards.
CCAGGTGCTCTCCGCGATGCTGGCGGCCGTCGCGCCGCAGACCCTGCTGGCCGCCGAGTCGGTGGACGCCGTGCACCTGCCCTCGGCCAGCGACCCGCAGACCGTCTTCGCCCACCTGCGCGCCGCCGCCCGCCACCCGGGCCCGCTGCTGATCCACCTGGGCGGCCACCTGGTGCTCGACAAGCGCGGCGGCGGGCTCTACCTGACGCTGCGCGACTCCAAGACCGGCACGGTCCGGCAGGACGGCCTGGCCTGGTCGGCGATCGCCGGCGAGCTGCGCAGCCGGCCCGCCGACTGGGACACCCTGGTGATCGGCGACCTGAGCGCCGAGCCGGGCGCGCTGGCGCTGGCGCAGAGCCCGCAGTTCACCGAGGGTGTGCCGCTCTGGGCGGTGGTCGCGCCGGATCCGGAGCAGATCGGCACCTTCACCCGGGCACTGGTCGAGTGCCTGCACGGCGGGCGGCCCGGCGCCGGGCCGATACTGACGCCGGAGCAGGTCCGGGCGCAGGTGCACTCGGTGATCCGGCCGGACGCGCTGATCTGCTCGGCCTACCCGGCGGAGCGGGCGGTGTTCAAGAACAACGCCCGGCAGCAGGGCGCCGGGGCGCCGTCCGCGGTCGTGCCGATGCCCGCTCCCCTCCCTGTCCCCGCCCCGGAACCGGAACCGGAACCGGAACCGGTGGCGGTCCCGGCGGCCGCGGAGCGCGGACCGGTCTCGCTGCTCAAGCCCGGCGTTGCGCCGACCGAGCGCCCGGTGAAGCGCTGGTCGCTGATCAAGGGCGGGGCCGATGCGGAGTCCGAGCCCGTACCGGAGTCCGAGTCCGAGCCCGTGCCGCAGGGCACCGTCCCGCAGGACGCCGTGCCCCGGGAGGCGCCGCAGGAGGCGCCGCCGGCGGACTACCGCGAGGCGCTGGCCCGGATCGTCGCCACCGCCGAGGCGGGCGACCACGCGCCGGCGGCCGAGCTGGCCGCGCAGCTGGAGCAGCAGGCGGTGGCGGCGCACGGGATGATCGCCCCGCCGGTGCTGATGATCCGCCAGGTCCGGGCGCACCTGGCCCGGCAGGCGGGCGAGCTGGGCGCGGCGGCGGAGCTGTACCGCGAGGTGGCGCTGGTGCTGCTGATCTCGCTCGGCCCGGCGGAGGCCGAGACCCAGCGGGTGGCCACCAACGCCGAGGCCTGCTGGCGGGCGATCACCGACCCCGAGGCCGCGCTGGCCCTGGCCCCGGCGATCCTGGAGCTGCGCGCCAAGCTCCCCGGCGAGGACGGCCGCAAGCTGCGCTCCACCGAGCGCTACGCCGCCAAGCTGGCCCAGGCGGTCGGCCCCGCCGCGTAACGGGGGCGGACGAACGGAGCGGCGGCCGCCCGGGAGGGTTCCCGGACGGCCGCCGCGGTGCGCGTCGCGTGACTACGGGGTCAGCGGCCCGCGAGGGTGTGCACGAAGGTGTAGCCGTCGATCGTGCCGAGGCCGGACGCCAGGTCGTAGCCCTTGGCGGCCTGGTAGCCCTGGACGCCGTTCCAGGAGTTGTCGCCGGTGGTCACGTCGGTGATGCCGCTCCACTGCGAGGGCAGGTACGACATGCCGTACAGGCGCCAGTTGAGCTGGCCGAGGCGGTGGCCCGCGGCCTGGTCGGCGAGCGCGACCACGCCGGAGAAGAGCGGGGAGGCCTCGCTGGTGCCGCCGGTCAGGTGCCAGCCGGCCGAGGCCGGGGCGTAGGACTCGTAGGTCCAGGCGGCGCCGTCCACGGCGGCGCTCATGCTGATGTCCGGGGTGCCGCGGTGGGTGCCGACGACGTCGGCCACGCCGCCCTGGTACCACGGACGGTCGAAGACCGCCGAGACACCGCCGCCGCCGGCGCCGTACGGGTCGTTCCAGACCTTGTCGGCCGCGGTGCGGGTGCCGTTGTTGTCCAGGGTCAGCTCGGTGCCGCCGATGCTGGTGACCAGCGGGTCGGAGGACGGCCAGGAGTTGACCTTGTACGGGTAGAGGTTGTTGCTGTTGTCCGAGTCGGTCACGCCGTTGTCGCCGGAGGAGGCGAGCACCGTCACGTCGTGCGCGGCGGCGGACTTGAAGGCGTAGCGCAGGCTGGTCAGGGACTTGTAGTCGCCCTTGTCGAAGCCCGGGAAGGTGTTCTCGGTGGCCCCGAAGCTCTGCGTGATGACATCGCCGACGCCCTTGTTGATCAGGGACTTCTCGGCGTCCATCATCTCCGGCAGGCCGGTCACGCCCTCGGTCTCGGCGACCGCGGTCTCGACCAGGACGATGTGGGCGTCCGGGGCGATCGCGTGCGCGTACTCGACGTCGAGGGTGGTCTCGCCCGCCCAGCTGGTCATGTCCGAGTTGGTCGGGTCGAAGGCGGGCACGTTGCCCCACTTCACGACCTCGACGTTGGTGTCCTGGATGCCCCACTGCTTGTCGAAGGTCTCCAGGTCGTGCTGGATCGTCGGGGACCCGAAGGAGTCCACGATGACGATCGTCCGGCCCTTGCCGGTGATGCCCTGCTGGTACAGCCCGTTCAGGTTGTACGCGTCGCGGTACTGCAGCGGCGAGTAGCAGTGGATGCCGATCTGCGCCACGCAGTCGCTGGTGCTGATCGGGGCGGTGCGCGCCGTCGCGTTGATGTGGCCCTCGGAGGCCGGGTGGAGCTTGAAGGCCACCTTGGGGAACGAGGTGGCCGCGGCCGTGCTCTGGACGGTGACCAGACCGGTCGTCAGGGCGGTGGCCCCGACGGCGAGCAGCGCCATCGTCCGGGTGGTCACGGAGCGTCGGGGGCCCGCGGTGGCGGGGGAGGTGCCCATGGAACTCCTTTGTGGATGGAGGGTCGCCGACACGGAGCCGGCCGGGTCATCCCATCGTGTGGAGAGCCTATGAAGCTATAGTCATTTCGGACCCTTGACATGACTCGTGAACACGCCGGGAAGTCTCGGGTAACTGTTCGAAATCGCCCGGACAGCCCTGCGGTGACGCCCCGGAACAGCCCGGGAAAACCGCCCGGCGGCTCTTCCAATGGATCGTCAAGCCATGGCAAAATGAGGCCGGTTCACGCCCTCGGGCCTCCGCGCGCACCTCCGCTCAGCGGACGGCGGGGCGTGGCCAGCGGTGCGCCGGTGCCCTTCCGGGGCGCCGCCGAGGGCGCAGCGGCGAACGACCGGTGAACACTCCCCGGCCCCCCTCCCGACACCTGCGTGAGCGGTGCAGGATCTCGGCTGACCCGCGCGGTTACCCGGCGCGGGCTGACTCCCGGAGGATCCCGCCCATGCCGCACCGCCGCACCGCGACCGCCGCAGCCATCGCGGTCACCAGCGTCGCCGCACTCACCTTCACCGCCAGCCCGGCGTTCGCCGACTCCGACGGCCACGGCTGGGGCTGGGGCCACCACCGCGGCCCGGTCAGCTACACCGTCGGCGCGCCGGTGGTCGACAAGGTCAAGGGCGGTCCGTGGACCCTGGCCCAGGGCGACCCGACCGCCGGCACCGGTGTCACGGTCAACGGCGTGACCTACCCGAACGTCGCCGTCGACCCGGGCGCCGGCGGCGTGCCCGCCGCCAGCGGCGTGACCGGCACCCCCGGCCCGCTGCCCGGCTACTGCTCCAGCGGCGGCCCGACCCCCGAGACCGGCACCGTGGTCCGCCAGCCCAAGGGCAGCACGCTGCCGATGCAGCCCTACTACTTCCCCTTCGTCACCTCCGAGGACGGCGGCGACACGCTGACCGGCCTCTTCGACTACCGCCCGAAGGACGGTGACGAGGCGGTGGTCGCCGCCACCTCCACCGACCACGGCCGCACCTGGCACTACAAGGGCGAGGCGCTGGAGCAGAACGCCGGCCTCTGCCCGGACGGCAACACCAACGACGACGGCCAGGGCCACGCCTTCGTGCTGACCGTGCCGGACGCCAACGGCACCGGCCACCGCGGCCAGGTGCTCTACACCCTGTCCCGCCCCACCGGCGACCACCCGGGCGTCAACCTGATCGTCCACAGCCTGCACCCGCAGGACGGCAACCCGCTGGCCGGCCTGCCCGCCGCCGAGCCGGTCGGCCAGGGCGGCAGCACCACCGCCACCGCCGCGGTCACCGTGCCGGCCGGCCCCGGCGGCAACGGCGTGACCATCAACGCCGCCAGCACCGCGAACTTCGAGCAGCCCGGCCACTTCACCGTGGACGGCGTCACCGTCGACTGCAACGACAATGCCGCGACCGCCACCGCCTTCACCGGCTGCACCACCCGCACCGCGGGCGGCGTCACCATCGCGGCCGGCGACGCGATCACCGCCGACAGCGCGATCCCGGCCGGCGCCCAGCAGACCTCCGGCCTGGTCTCGCCGGACGGCATCATCAGCACCGTCCCGCACTACCCGGGCGCGCCCAAGGGCAGCGTCGCGGTGCTCTACACCGAGAAGATCGTCGACTACTTCACCCCGACCGCCACCACGGCCGCCGTGACGCTGCCCGCCGCCACCATCCCGGTCGGCGACACCAAGGCGCTCAAGCCGGCCGGCGGTTCGGTCACCGTCAGCCTGGGCACCCCGAACGGCATCGTGCAGGTCACCTGCACCGGCGCCGACGCCACCGACCTGACCGGCTGCACCGGCGGCACCGGCGCGGTGGCCAAGGGCAGCAGCGTGGGCGCGCCCGGCGCGGCCACCGTCCCCTACGCCCAGCTGGCCAAGATCGGCGAGGGCAAGAACAAGCCCAAGTCGCTGTACGGCAACAACGAGGACTACACCGTGGTCCGCGCCGCCTACACCACCGACGGCCTGCACTTCACCGACCTGGGCCAGGTCAACGGCCTGGGCGACCCGACCAGCACCAGCGACTCCGTGCTGCGCTGGATCGGCTCGCGCGGCACCGTCATCACCAACCCGGACGGCACCTACGGCCTCTTCCTGTCCGGCGCCTACGCCTCGGACGGCGACAGCGACGCGTTCAACCAGATCTTCTACTCGTCCTCCAAGGACGGGCAGAACTGGTCCGCGCCGCAGAAGCTGATCGGCACCGACTACACCTTCTCGGCGCTGGCCGCCCACGCCACCCAGGGCGGCGCGCTCGCCACCTCGGGCTACTACAGCGGCCGGGTCTACGACCCGACCGTGGTGCAGAACGACAACGGCAGCCTGACCATGCTGTTCGCCGGCTACTCGACCCCGAAGCCGCTGCCGGTCACCGGCTCGGTCTACGGGACCGACCCGGCCTCGCTCTACACCGTGCCGGCCGCCCAGCCGGCCGAGTACCGCACCATCCTGAGCGTCACCCTGCGGCCGCACTACAACGGCTGACGGACGCCGGCGGCCCGGCGGGTGCTCCTGCGCACCCGCCGGGCCGCCGTTCCGTTCTAGCGGGCCCCGCCGTTGACGTAGAGGGTCTGGCCGCTGACGTAGGAGGCCTCGTCGCTGGCCAGGAAGGCCACCACCGCGGCGATCTCCTCCGGCTGCCCCGCCCGGCGCAGCGGAGTGCGGGCGGCCACCTCGGCCTGGTGGTCCTCGGGCGTGGAGCCCACCCGCTCGGCGGTCGCGGCCGTCATGGAGGTGACGATGTAGCCGGGCGCCACCGCGTTGACGTTGACGTTGAACGGGCCCAGCTCGATCGCCAGGGTCGCGGTCAGGCCCTGGATGCCGGCCTTCGCGGCCGCGTAGTTGGCCTGGCCCCGGTTGCCCAGCGCGGAGCGCGAGCTGAGCGAGACGATCTTGCCGTACTTCTGCGCGACCAGGTACTTCTGGGCCACGTGGCTGCAGTTGTAGGCGCTGGTCAGGTTGACCGTCAGCACCGCGTCCCAGTCCGCCTTCGGCATCCGGAAGAACAGGTTGTCCCGGGTGATGCCGGCGTTGTTGACCAGGATGTGCAGCCCGCCCAGCTCCTCGTGCAGCCGGGCGAAGACCGCCTCCACTGCCTCGTAGTCGGAGACGTCGCAGCCGTACGCGCGGGCCGTGCCGCCCTTGGCGGTGATCGCGTCCACGGTGCCCTGGGCCCGCTCGGCGGTCAGGTCGACCACCGCCACCGCGGCGCCCTCCTCGGCCAGCCGCTGGGCGGTGGCCGCGCCGATGCCCTGGGCGGCGCCGGTGACCACGGCGACCCTGCCGGTGAAACGTGCCATCGTGACTCTCCCTCAGTCCTTCTCGATCAGTACCGCGGTGCCCTGGCCGACGCCCACGCACATGGTGGCCAGGCCGCGGCGGGCGCCGGTGCGGCGCATCCGGTGCAGCAGGGTGGTGAGGATGCGGGCGCCCGAGCCGCCCAGCGGGTGGCCCAGCGCGATCGCGCCGCCGCTCGGGTTGACCAGCTCCGGGTCGAGGCCCAGCTGGTCCAGGCAGGCCAGCGCCTGGGCGGCGAAGGCCTCGTTGACCTCGGCCTCGCCCAGGTCCGCCAGGGTCCAGCCGGCCCGGTCCAGCACCTTGCGGGTAGCCGGCACCGGGCCGATCCCCATCACGTCCGGATGCACGCCGGCCGAGGCGCCGGCCACGTAGCGGCCCAGCGGCTCCAGGCCCAGCTCGCCCAGCGCCGCCTCGCTGACCAGCAGCAGGCCGGCCGCGCCGTCGTTCATCGGGGAGGCGTTGCCCGCGGTCACCGTGCCGCCGGGGCGGAAGACCGGCTTCAGCGAGGCCAGCCGCTCCAGGCTGGTGTCCTCGCGGATCGACTCGTCCTGACCGACCGTCACCCCGTCCGGGCGGACCACCGGCAGGAGCTCGGCGTCGAAGTGGCCGTCCTTGCGGGCGGCGGCGGCCCGCTGGTGGCTGCGCAGCGCGAAGGCGTCCTGCCGCTCCCGGCTGACGCCGTAGCGCTCGGCCACCTCCTCGGCGGTCTCGCCCATCGAGAGCACCCCGTGCAGCTCGGCCATCCGGGGGTTGGTCAGCCGCCAGCCGAGCCGGGTGTCGGCGGTCTGCAGGGTGTGCGGCAGCGCCTCGTCGGGGCGGGGGAGGACGAACGGGGCGCGGGTCATCGACTCGCAGCCGCCCGCGACCAGCACGTCCGCCTCGCCGGCGGCGATGGTCCGGGCGGCCATGGTGACCGCCTCCAGGCCGGAGGCGCAGAGCCGGTTGACGGTCGCGCCGGGCACCGTCTCCGGCAGGCCGGCCAGCAGCACGGCCATCCGGGCGGCGTTGCGGTTGTCCTCGCCCGCCTGGTTGGCGGCGCCCCAGTAGACGTCGTCGATCCGGGCCGGGTCGAGGGCGGGTACGTCGGTGAGCAGCTGCCGGATCACGGCGGCTGACAGGTCGTCCGGCCGGACGGTGGCCAGCGCGCCGCGGAGCCTGCCGATGGGTGTCCGGCGGGCGGCGGCGAAGTAGACGGGACGCACTTCCTTGGGCTCCGTTCTAGGGGTGTCGCATCCAGGGGGTCTCAGAACGCGTTGATATCGGTGAGGGAGCGTCCGATCAGCAGCTTGTGCACCTGGCTGGTGCCCTCGTAGAGGGTCATCACCCGGGCGTCGCGGAGCAGCTTCCCGGCCGGGTACTCGTCGATGAAGCCGTAGCCGCCGAAGACCTGGAGCGCGTTGTTGGCCGCGCGGACGGCCGCCTCGCTCGCGTAGAGCTTGGCGACCGAGGACTCGGTGGCGAACGGCAGACCGCGGTCGATGTGGTCGGCCACCCGCCAGGTGAGCATCCGGGCCGCGTCCAGGTCGACCGCGATGTCGGAGAGCAGTTCCTGCACCAGCTGGTAGGAGGCGATCGGCTTGCCGAACTGCTCGCGCTCGGTGGCGTAGCGCACGGCGGCGTCCAGCGCGGCGCGGATGATCCCGACGCAGCCGGCCGCCACCGACATCCGGCCCTTGGCCAGCGCCGCCATGGCGACCGTGAAGCCCTTGCCTTCCGGGCCGAGCCGGGCGGAGTCCGGCACCCGGACGGCGTCCAGCACCAGTTCGGCGGTGGCCTGGCCGCGCAGGCCGAGCTTGCCGTGGATCTCGCGGCGCTGGAAGCCGGGGGTGTCGGTGGGGACCAGGAAGGCGGTGATGCCGCGGTGGCCCTGCTTCTCGGGGTCGCTGCCGCCGGTGCGGGCGAAGACCAGGGCGACGTCCGCCCAGGTGCCGTTGGTGATGAACATCTTGCTGCCGCTGAGCAGCCAGTGGTCGCCGTCCCGGACCGCTCTGGTGGTGAGGTTGGCGGCGTCCGAACCGGTGCCGGGCTCGGTGAGCGCGAAGCAGGCCAGCGCCTCGCCGGAGCAGAGCCGGGGGAGCCAGTGCCGCTTCTGCTCCTCGGAGCCGTAGGCGTTGACCGACTTGGCGACCAGGCCGAGCGAGACGCTGACGATGCCGCGCACCGCGGAGTCGCCGCGGCCCAGCTCCTCCAGCACCAGGCAGTAGGCGAGGTGGTCGCCGCCGCTGCCGCCGTACTGCTCGGGGATGGTCAGGCCGAGGAAGCCCAGCTTGCCGAGCTTGCCGATGACCGCGCGGTCGACGGACTCGGCGCGGTCCCACTCGGCGGCGAAGGGGGCGATCTCGCGGTCGGTGAACTCGGCGGCGAGGGCGCGGACGGCGGTCTGCTCCTCGGAGAGCTCCAGGTCCATCGCGGGGCCTCCCGGGTCTCGTAAACTAGCGGTGCAAGTTTTTTCGGACTCTAGCCCGCCCCGAGCCTGCTGGGAAGAGGGGCCCTGCGAGAATGCCGTCTTCGCCACCCGACCGGAGGAGCACCGTCCATGGCCCGGCCCCGCACCCCGCTGCTCAGCCGCGAGCGGATCGTCACCGCCGCGCTGGCACTGGTGGACGCGGAGGGGCTGGAGGCGCTCTCCACCCGGCGGCTGGCGAACGAGCTCTCGGTCAGCGGCCCCTCGCTCTACAACCACTTCGCCACCAAGGACGAACTGCTGGACGCGGTGGTGGACAGCGTGATGGGCGAGGTCGACCTGGCGATGTTCGTCCCCGGCGCCGACTGGCACGACGCACTGCGCGCCTGGGCCCGCTCCTACCGCGCCGCCCTGGCCGCCCACCCGCAGATCGTCCCGGTCCTGGCCCAGGGCCCCGGCCGCCGGCCCAACGCCCTGCGGCTGGCCGACGCCGTCTACGGCTGCCTGGTCGACGCCGGCTGGCCACGGGGGCAGGCCACCCGGATCGGCGCGTTGATGCGGTACTTCGTCACGGGGTCGGCGCTGGGCTCCTTCGCCTCCGGCTTCCCGGAGGACGCGGCGGCCTACGGCGCGGAGTACCCGCACCTGGGGGAGGCGCACCGGCTGGCGGAGCACCGGGCGCGGGTGGACGAGGGGGCGTTCGAGCTGGGGCTGGACGCGCTGCTGGCGGGGTTGGCGGGGCGGTACCCGGGAGGGGGGTGAGAGGCGGGGAGGGGGACGGGGGCTTGGGGTGCTGCGGTTCCTCGGGGCCTCTGTGCTGCTGCTGCCTCCGCGGCCCCCTGTCCACCCCCGCTCCTCGGCGACTCCCGGCGCTCGCCTTTCGCCTTCTCGCCTTCCCTGGCTCCTCGCCCTCGCTGCGCTCGCCGCCTCTTCGGGGCCCTCTCGACTTTCGGCGCGCCGAGCGTCCTGGGAGCCATGGGAGTTGACGTATCGGAACCCGGTTGACGTGTGGTGAATGATGAGAGCGTGATAGCCAAGGAACGCGCCGTCAAGCTCGTCGAGGCGCTTCTCGCCGAAGAGCGACTGACGTGGCCGGCGCCGGTTCGCGAACTGGCGATCTGCGATGTGGAGGAGCACGCGGTCGGCTGGCTCGTCTTCTGGAACTCGGCGGAGTATGCCCGGACCGGTGCGATGGGCGCCCGCCTCGTCGGCAGCGGTCCCTACCTGGTGGACGGGAGCGACGGAAGCATCTATCACGTCCCGGCCGTCACTTGGCTGACCGAGGACTGGCAGGAGCTCTACCTGCGGCAGATCAAGGGTGTTCGAAGGCTCGACCCGCTGGCCGCCTCCGTCCGTTCACTGGCCAACTCCGCCGGTGCGGTAGCCGCGATGACCCACCTGCGGAAGCAGGCTCCGCGCCTGAGCCCGTCGGCGGCGAAGGACTACGTGATGGCTGTCCGCAACGGAGCCGAACCGCCGGAGGAACTGGCGCGCCTCACGCGGGCAGAGCAGAGTTGCGTACGGCACTTCATAGAGACGCTGACCGGTCCGGTCCTGTAGCAAATCCGCTCGAAGACGGTAGCCCGGGCGCCACCGCAACCGGTGGTTGAGCCGCTCGCGCTCCAGCCGCACCGCAGCTTCGCTCGCTGGCCGGACGCGATACTCGACGGCTTCGCGGGCGCGCGAAGCTCGTCGTACCACTCCAACTCGGCGTTCACGCACTCGAAGCCGCCCGCGACCAACTCGTCTTCGTCCCAGGACGCAGCCACCTGGGCAGGCTGCTGACGCCCAGCCCGCCTCCGTATCCGCAGTCTCCGGCGAAGGTCCCCGGAAGCAGGGGAACACGGCCGTCACCTGCCCGGAAATGTCCGACCCGCCGCCTAGCCTCTCACCATGACGATTCTCCGCATGGACAACGTCGGCATCGTCGTCGACGACCTGGATGCCGCGGTTGCCTTCTTCACCGCGCTCGGCATGGAGTTGGAGGGCCGGGCGCAGATCGAGGGGAGGTGGGCGGGCAGTGTGGTCGGGCTCGACGGGATGCGCAGTGAGATCGCGATGCTGCGGATTCCGGGTGCGCCGGGGCGGCTGGAGCTCACCAAGTACCACAGCCCGGAGGCGATCACCGCCGAGCCGGCGGTGGCGCCGCCGAACACCCTTGGCCTGCACCGGGTGATGTTCGCCGTCGATGACATCGAGGCCACCCTCGCCCGACTCCGCCCACACGGTGCCGAGTTGGTCGGCGAGGTGACGCGGTTCGAGGACAGTTACCTGCTCTGCTACCTCCGCGGACCGGGCGGGATCATCCTGGCGCTGGCCGAGCAGTTGGGGTGAGGCCGCCGGGGAGGTGCTGCTGCGGAGGCGCTGCCGGTGGCCGCCGGGCTCGGGATCGAGCGGGCGCCGGTGATGGGCGACGAGGGAACACCGGGCCGCGGCGGATGATCGAGCGCAACGGCGGTCGGCTGATCGATCGCCAGGACGGGAAACCGCGCCTCTGCATCAGGATCTGACGCTCAGTCACCAAGGCGTACGGGTCACGAACGCCGGCCGGAGCGCAGGGTCGACCGGGTCGTAGTAGCGGTGGAAGACCGGCGTCAGCGAGCCCGAGACCGGGGGGACGATCCAGCTCCAGTCCGCCGGGGTCGGGCGGCCGAGGCGCTTCTCCTGGGCTATGTGGCGCAGGAAGCGGTCGGATTCGGTGTGGTGGTCGGCGATGGTGACGCCCGCCTCCTGGAAGGAGTGCAGAACGGCCAGGTTGAGCTCGACCAGGGCGCGGTCGCGCCAGAGGGTGCGGTCGTCGGAGGTGTCCAGGCCCATGCGGGTGGCGACTTCGTCGAGCAGGGCGTAGCGGTCGGCGTCGGCGAGGTTGCGGGCGCCGATCTCGGTGCCCATGTACCAGCCGTTGAACGGGGCGGCGGGGTAGCGGATGCCGCCGATCTCCAGGGTCAGGTCGCTGATCGCGGGGACGGCGTACCAGCGCAGGCCGAGGTCGGCGAACCAGGAGTGGTCCGGATGGCGCAGCGGCACCTCCAGCGTGGTGTCGTCGGGGAGTTCGTACCAGCGCGGGGCCTCGCCCGGCCGTTCCTGGATCAGCAGCGGCAGCACGTCGAACCGGCCGTCGCCGCGCTTCCAGCCCAGGTCGGCGGCGCGGGCGGCGAGTTGGCCGCCGGCCGGGTCGCCGGTCCAGCCGCCGCCCTCCTTCGGGTGTCCGGCGTAGCGCACCAGTTGGGAGTTGAGGATCCGCGGTGCGGGGCGGCCGGGCCGGTCGGGGGCGAAGACGCTGATCACCGGGCGGATCCGGCCGCCGTTGGTCGCCAGGCGCAGGTGCTCGAAGCAGTGCTCGGCCAACTCGTCGGCGCTGCCGCACTCGCGCAGGTCGCGGACCACCAGGCTGCGCCAGTAGAGCCGGCCGATGCAGCGGGCCGAGTTGCGCCAGGCAAGCCGGGCGCCGAAGGCCAACTCGTCGGTGGTGTGGCGGTAGGAGCCGATGCGCTCGATCTCGTCCAGGACCTGGCGCACCCGCGGTTCCGGGTCGCCGGAGTCCGGCCGCTCGGCGTGGAACTGGCGCAGGAACGCCGCCGCTTCCGCCGGGTCGGTGAAGGGGGCAGGAGTGACGGAGGCGGGGGAGACGGCGGAAGGAGCGACGGAGGAAGGCGCAGCGGCGGGCGAACTGCCGTGGCCGAACGGGCAGCCGGCGGCCCCGGTGGTCCCGGCGGGGGCGTGGGCGGCGGCGGGGCTGCGGTGGCGAAGCCGACTGAAGATCAAGGCGAGGTCCTTTCCGCCCGCCATGCAACCGCCTGTTCCACCACGCGTACCGGGAGTCACCCAATCCCGCCCGCGGCCGCGCCCCGCACGGTACGCTGCGCGGCCGCCCGCGCGCCGAGGGGATCACCGGTTGCCCGGTCTGCGCCCCTCTCCCGCCGGGCCGACGAAGGCCTGGGCGATCGGCACCCAGGCGGTCGCCACCGGTCCGGTGACGGTCAGGGCCAGGTCGTCCGGGTGGCGGCGCCGGGTGACCAGGCGGCAGAAGTCCAGCGCGGGGCCGGTGATCCGGTCCTCCGCCTCCTCCGGGCCCCAGCACCACGACTGGCCGTCCGGGCCGGTCAGTTCGACCCGCACCGGCTCGGTCGGCACCGCCTCGCCGCGGGCCGCGAAGGCGTAGCCCATGGTCCGCACGCCGAGGTGGGCGATGTGCCGCAGCCGGGCCGTGGGCAGCCGTTTGACGCCCAGCGCGTCGGCGACGTCCTCGGCGTGCGCCCAGGTCTCCATCAGCCGGGCGGTGGCCATCGAGGGGGCCTTCATCGGCGGTCCGAACCAGGGCAGTTTGCCGCCGGCCGGCACCTCGGCGAGCGCCGCGAGCACCTCGGCGCGGCCGGCCTGCCACCAGTCGAGCAGGTCGCGCGGGGCGAGTGCCGCGCCCGCGGCGGCGCCCTGGTTGACGAAGCCGTCGAACTCGGTGACACCGGCCAGCATCCGGGTGGCGGCCGCGTGGAACCCCTCCGGGTCGCGGGCGGCACGCAGCGCCCACTCGTCCGACCAGGCCAGGTGGGCCAGTTGGTGGGCGATCGTCCAGCCGGGCGCCGGTGTCGGCGTCCGCCAGCCGGCCGGGTCGAGCCCGGCCACCAACTCCTCCAGGGCGTCGCCCTCGGCGCGCAGGTCAGCGAGGATCGTCGCTCTCTCGGTCATCCGTTCCCACCCCTCGTCGGTTGACGCCGCCGGCAGGCCCCTGTTCCCGTTCCCGGTTTCCGCCCCGGGCCGGTCGGTTCGGCACTCCTGCCTTGCAGCGTTCCCCGGCCGCCAGTGCGGAACCTCCGGTGGACAGGGAATCTGAGCAAGCGCTTACTCAGCCCCGAGGCAACTCCCGGGCCCCAGAGTCCCCGAGCCCCGAGCCCCCACGCCCCTCAGTCCGCCAGCGCCGCGTACATCGCCGTCCAGAAGTCCCCGCTGACCGCCGGCGGCCGCGGCGAGCTCCAGCACCGCTGGGTGAGCAGCACCCCGACCGTGCCCCGCGCCGGATCCACGGCCCAGCTGGTGCCGAGGCCCCCGTCCCAGCCGTACTGGCCCACCGGGTGGCCCAGTTCGGCGGCTCGGGTGACCATCGAGACGCCGAAGCCCCAGCCGCGGCCGTCGAAGAAGCCGGGGAACAGCTCCATACTCGAGGACTTCTGTCGCTCCGTCAGCTGGTCGCTCGACAGCAGCTCCACCGCGCCCCGGGAGAGCAGCCGCTCGCCCCCGCACCGCCCACCGCCCAGCAGCATCCGGCCGAACGCGAGGAAGTCGTCCGCCGTCGAGACCAGCCCGGCCGCGCCGGAGGGGAAGGCCGGGGGAGCGGACCAGTCGCCGCCCACCTCGTCGTAGACCGTGAGCCCGCCGTTGGCCGGGTCGGGCGCGTAGGCGGTGGTGAAGCGGTCCAACTGGTCGGCGGGCACGTGGAACCCGGTGTCCCGCATGCCCAGCGGCTCGAAGATCCGCTCCCGCAGGAACTCCTCGAACGGCCGCCCGCTCGCCCGGGCGATCAGCACGCCCAGCACGTCGGAGCCGGTGTTGTAGAGCCAGCGCTCACCGGGCTGGTGGATCAGCGGCAGGGTGGAGAACCGGCGCAGCCACTCCTCGGGCTCCGGCGGCAGCGCCGGGCGCGGCGCGTGCTGGCCGAGGTCCAGGGCATCCATCGCACGCTGGATCGGGTACGTCGCGGGCGGGGCCATCAGCAGGCCGCTGCCCAGCCGGAAGGTGAGGAGATCGCGCACGGTGATCGGGCGGTGGGCCGGCACGGTGTCCTCCAGCGGCCCGTGCGGATCGCGCAGCACCCGGCGGCCGGCCAGCTCCGGAAGGAGCTCGTCCACCGGGTCGTCCAGCCGCAGCCGGCCCTCCTCCAGCAGGATCAGGGCGGCCACGGCGGTCACCGGCTTGGTCATCGAGGAGACCCGGAAGAGGGTGTCGCGCCCCACCGGGCCGCCGCCGAGCGAGCGCTTGCCCAGCGCCTCCACGTGCACCTGTTCGCCCCGCGCGACCAGGGCGACCAGCCCGGGCACCCCGCCGCGCTCGACATGGCCGGCCAGGACGTCGTGCAGTCCGGTCAGCCGCTTCCGCTCGAACCCCATGCGCCGCGTCCCTTCCCGATGTCAGACGGCCCCTCGGGGCCCGCACCGCGATCCTGCCAGCCGGGGCCGACAAACCGGGGCAATCACGGCCCGGCCGCCCCAGCCGATAGCCTGGACGCACGATGAACCGCTTCACCACGTCCTGGGGCACCCACCAGCTCGCCCGCTTCCCCGCCGACCCGCGCGACCAGCTGCGCGCCTGGGACGCCGCCGACGAGTACCTGCTGAGCCACCTGCACGGCGACGCCGACCCGGAGCTGCTGCCGCCCGGCACCCCGGCGGCCGCGCCCGGCGGCGCCGTGGTCCTGCTCGGCGACCGCTGGGGCGCGCTGACCACCGCGCTGGCGCAGCTGCGGCCGACCCAGATCACCGACTCCCACCTCGGCCGCGAGGCGACCCGGGCCAACCTGGCCGCCAATGCGACGGCCGACGCGACCGCCAGCGCGACCGCCGACCCGGCCGCCAACGCGACCCCCAAAGCAACCGCCGACGCGACCGCCGACCCGGCCGGGATCCGGCTGCTCACCAGCACCGACCCGGTGCCGGAGCGGATCGACCTGCTGGTGGTCCGGGTGCCGAAGAGCCTGGCCTTCCTGGAGGACCAGCTGCACCGGCTGGCCCCGGCCCTGCACCCGGGCAGCACGGTGATCGGCGCGGGCATGGTGACCGAGGTGCACACCTCCACCCTCCAGCTGTTCGAGCGGATCATCGGCCCGACCCGGACCTCCAAGGCGCTCCGCAAGGCGCGCCTGATCTTCAGCACGCCCGCCGCAGCGGCGGAGGACCGCGGCGCCAACCCCTGGCCGCTGCGCTACCACCTGCCCGAGGGCATCGGCGTGCTCTCCGGCCGGCCCGTCACCAACCACGCGGGCGTCTTCTGCGCCGACCGCCTGGACATCGGCACCCGGTTCCTCCTGGACCACCTGCCGCAGCACCGGGGCCCGCAGCGGGTGGTCGACCTGGGCTGCGGCAACGGAGTGGTCGGCACCGCCGCCGCGCTCGCCAACCCGGCCGCCGAGGTCACCTTCATCGACGAGTCCTTCCAGGCCCTGGCCTCCGCCGAGGCCACCTTCCGGGAGAACGCCGGCCCGGACGCCCCGGCCCGCTTCCTGGCCGCCGACGCGCTCGCCGCGGACGTGCCGGCCGGCTCGGTGGACCTGGTGCTCAACAACCCGCCCTTCCACTCCCACCAGGCGACCACCGACGCCACCGCCTGGCGGATGTTCACCGGCGCCCGCCGCGCGCTGCGCACCGGCGGCGAGCTCTGGGTGGTCGGCAACCGCCACCTCGGCTACCACGTGAAGCTGCGCCGGATCTTCGGCAACTGCGAAACGGTCGCGGCCAACCCCAAGTTCGTCGTCCTGCGCGCCACCAAGCGCTGAAACGCCCCCAACCGGTTCCACGGCTGCTTCCCTGGGCAGAGGCGCACTGCACCTGTCCGGTCAGCGGGACCGGACCGCCGACCGCCGACCACCCGGACCCTCTGCAGCTCCTTGCATGAATGTTCCGCAGTGCGTATATTCATGCCAAGTTTGTCGTGGTCAGGGAGGATGCTGTCATGGCCGTGCGGGTCGCCGTAGCCGGGGCGAGCGGGTATGCGGGCGGTGAGGTGCTGCGCCTGCTGCTCGGGCATCCGGAAGTCGAGATCGGGGCCCTGACCGGCGGGTCCAACGCCGGGACGCGGCTCGGGGAGCTGCAGCCCCACCTGCTGCCGCTGGCCGGCCGGGTGCTGGAGCCGACCACCCCCGAGGTGCTGGCCGGGCACGACGTGGTCTTCCTCGGCCTGCCGCACGGGCAGTCCGCGGCGGTCGCCGAGGCGCTGGGCGAGGACGTCCTGGTGGTGGACTGCGGCGCCGACTTCCGGCTCAAGGACGCGGCGGACTGGGAGCGGTTCTACGGCTCCGCGCACGCCGGCACCTGGCCCTACGGGCTGCCCGAGCTGCCCGGCCACCGGGCCGCGCTCAAGGGCAGCAAGCGGATCGCCGTGCCCGGCTGCTACCCGACCGCCGTCTCCCTGGCGCTCTTCCCGGCCTACGCGGCCGGGCTGGCCGAGCCGGAGGCGGTGGTCGTGGCGGCCAGCGGCACCTCGGGCGCGGGCAAGGCGGTCAAGACCCACCTGCTCGGCAGCGAGGTGATGGGCTCGGTCAGCGCCTACGGCGTCGGCGGGGTGCACCGCCACACGCCGGAGATGGCGCAGAACCTGAGCCCGCTGGCCGGCGAGCCGGTGAACGTGTCGTTCACCCCGACCCTGGTCCCGATGTCCCGCGGCATCCTGGCCACCTGCACGGCCAAGGCCAAGCCCGGCGTGACCGCCGGCGACCTGCGCGCCGCCTACGAAACCGCCTACGCCGACGAGGCGTTCGTCCACCTGCTGCCCGAACTCCAGTGGCCGCAGACCAAGTCGGTGTACGGCTCGAACGCCGCGCTGGTGCAGGTCACGCTGGACGAGCACGCCGGCCGGATCATCGCGATCAGCGCGATCGACAACCTGGTCAAGGGCACCGCCGGCGGCGCGGTGCAGAGCATGAACATCGCCCTGGGCCTGCCCGAGGAGCTGGGCCTCACCGTGAACGGAGTAGCACCATGAGCAGCAGCAACCTCGGTGTCACGGCGGCCAAGGGCTTCCGCGCCGCGGGCGTGACGGCCGGCATCAAGGCCTCCGGCACCCCCGACCTGGCCCTGGTGGTCAACGACGGGCCGTCCTTCGCCGCGGCCGGCGTCTTCACCTCCAACCGGGTCAAGGCCGCGCCGGTGCTCTGGTCCCAGCAGGTGCTCAAGGGCGGCCGGGTGGCCGCGGTGATCCTCAACTCCGGTGGCGCCAACGCCTGCACCGGCCCGGCCGGGTTCCAGGACACCCACACCACCGCCGAGCGGGTCGGCGCCGCGCTGGAGGTCAGCTCCGGCGAGGTGGCGGTCTGCTCCACCGGACTGATCGGCGAGCGGCTGCCGATGGACCTGCTGCTGCCCGGAGTCGAGCTGGCCGCCCGGGAGTTGACCGCCACCGGCGGCGAGTCCGCGGCGATCGCGATCAAGACCACCGACACCGTGCACAAGACCGCCCAGGTCAGCACCGGCGGCTGGACGGTCGGCGGGATGGCCAAGGGCGCCGGCATGCTGGCCCCGGGCCTGGCCACCATGCTGGTCGTGATCACCACCGACGCGGCCGTGGAGAGCGCCGAGCTGGACGCCGTGCTGCGCGAAGCCACCCGCACCACCTTCGACCGGGTGGACTCCGACGGCTGCATGTCCACCAACGACACCGTGCTGCTGCTGGCCTCCGGCGCCTCCGGAATCGCCCCCGAGCAGGCCGAGTTCGCGGCCGCCGTGCAGCAGGTCTGCGCCGACCTGGCCCGCCGGCTGATCGGCGACGCCGAGGGCGCCGGCAAGGACATCCGGATCGACGTCACCGACGCCGCCACCGAGGACGAGGCGGTGCTGGTCGGCCGCACCATCGCCCGCAACAACCTGCTGAAGTGCGCGATCCACGGCGAGGACCCGAACTGGGGCCGGGTGCTGGCCGCGATCGGCACCACCGACGCCGCCTTCGACCCGGACCAGCTGGACGTGGCGATCAACGGCGTCTGGGTCTGCCGCGGCGGCGCGGTCGGCGAGGACCGCTCGCTGGTCAGCATGACGGACCGTCAGGTGGTGATCACCGCCCGGCTGAACGCCGGCCAGGCGGCCGCCACGGTGTGGACCAACGACCTCACCGCCGACTACGTGCACGAGAACAGCGCCTACTCCACCTGAGACCCGAGCGCCTGAGACCCGAGCGCCTGAGACCCGAGCACCCGAGCACCCGAGACCTGAGCCGCGAGGGAAACCCGTGCAGATCGCACCCAAGGGCGAACAGGCCCGCAACAACACCGCGTTGCCCAAGGCGCTGACGCTGATCGAGGCGCTGCCCTGGCTGGAGCGGTTCCACGGCAAGACCGTGGTGATCAAGTTCGGCGGCAACGCCATGGTCGACGAGGAGTTGAAGGCGGCCTTCGCCCAGGACGTGGTCTTCCTCCGGTACGCCGGCCTGCACCCGGTGGTGGTGCACGGCGGCGGCCCGCAGATCAGCGCCCAGCTCGCCAAGCTGGGCCTGGAGTCCACCTTCACGGCCGGGCTGCGGGTGACCACCCCGGAGACCATGGACGTGGTCCGGATGGTGCTGGCCGGTCAGGTGCAGCGCGAACTGGTCGGCCTGCTCAACGAGCACGGCCCGTTCGCCGTCGGGATGACCGGCGAGGACGCGCACACCATGACCGCCGTCAAGCGGTACGCGGTGGTGGACGGCGAGCAGGTGGACATCGGCCTGGTCGGCGACATCGTCAACATCGAGGCGGGCGCGGTGAAGGCGCTGATCGCGGACGGCCGGATCCCGGTCATCTCCAGCGTCGCCCGCGGCGCCGACGGCCACGTCTACAACATCAACGCGGACACCGCGGCCTCCGCGCTGGCCGCCGCGCTGGGCGCCGAGATGCTGGTGGTGCTCACCGACGTCGAGGGCCTGTACGCCGACTGGCCGAACTCCGACGACGTGATCAGCCAGCTCGCCGCCTCCGAACTCGAGGCCATACTGCCGACCTTGGCCAGCGGCATGCTGCCCAAGATGGAGGGCTGCCTGCGCGCCGTGCGCTCCGGCGTCGGCACCGCCCGGGTGCTCGACGGCCGGGTGCCGCACAGCCTGCTGCTGGAGATCTTCACCGACGAGGGAATCGGCACCATGGTGGTGCCGGACGACGAAGCGACCGTACTGGGGGGCCTGGCATGACGACCAACAAGGAACTGACGGACCGGTACCAGCAGGCGTTCACCGACAACTACGGCACCCCGCGGCTGCCGCTGGCCAAGGGCGCGGGCGCGGTGCTCTGGGACGCCGACGGCAACGAGTACCTGGACCTGGTCGGCGGCATCGCGGTCAACGCGCTGGGCACCGCCCACCCGGCCATCATCGCCGCGGTGACCGGCCAGATCGGTCAGTTGGGCCACGTCTCCAACCTGTTCACCGCCGAGCCGACCATCACCCTGGCCGAGCGGCTGCAGGCGCTGGACCCGCGCCCGGCCCGGGTGTTCTTCTGCAACTCCGGCACCGAGGCGCTGGAGGCCGCGTTCAAGATCAGCCGGCTGACCGGCCGGACCAAGCTTGTGGCACTGCAGGGCGCGTTCCACGGCCGGACCATGGGCGCGCTGGCGCTCACCGGCCAGCCCGGCAAGCAGGAGCCGTTCCGGCCGCTGCCGCCCGAGGTGCAGCACGTGCCCTTCGGCGACATCGAGGCGCTGCGGGCCGCGGTCACCGAGGAGACCGCCGCCGTGGTCCTGGAGCCGATCCAGGGCGAGAACGGCGCGATCCCGCTGCCGGCCGGCTACCTCAGGCAGGCCCGGGAGATCACCCGGGCGGCGGGCGCCCTGCTGGTGCTGGACGAGGTGCAGACCGGCATCGGCCGCACCGGCCACTGGTTCGCCCACCAGGCCGAGCCGGGCGTCGAGCCCGACGTCATCGCGCTGGCCAAGGGCCTGGGCGGCGGCCTGCCGATCGGCGCCGTGATCACCTACGGCGCCGCCGCCGACCTGCTCAAGCCCGGCCAGCACGGCACCACCTTCGGCGGCAACCCGGTGGTGGCGGCCGCGGCGCTGGCGGTGCTGGACACCATCGAGTCCGAGGGCCTGCTGGCGCAGGTCACCGCGGTCGGCGAGCGGCTGCGCAGCGGCATCGAGGCGATCGGCGACCCGCTGGTCTCGCACGTGCGCGGCGCCGGCCTGCTGCTGGGCATCGTGCTGAACGAGCCGGTCGCGGCCCAGGTGCAGGCGGCGGCCCAGCAGGCCGGGTTCCTGGTGAACGCGGCGGTGCCCGACGCGGTCCGGCTGGTCCCCCCGCTGGTGCTGACGGAGCAGCAGGCGGACGCCTTCCTGGCGGCGCTGCCCGGCGTCCTGGCGCAGGTCAGGGCCGAGCTGGACGCCCAGCAGGACGACCCGGCCGCGCAGGTCGGCGAGTAGTCCGGAAGAATCGGCATCATGACCGTTCCCCGACCCGACCAGCCCGCTCCGGGCCCGTCGCCGCAGGTCCCGCAGACCCGGACCGCCCGCCACCGCCGGATCGTGGACCTGCTGACCCGTCAACCCGTCCGCTCGCAGAGCCAGTTGGCCAAGCTGCTGGCCGACGACGGGTTGGTGGTCACCCAGGCGACGCTCTCCCGGGACCTGGACGAGCTCGGGGCGGTCAAGATCCGCAACCGGGACGGCGCGCTGATCTACGCCGTCCCGGCCGAGGGCGGCGACCGCACGCCGCGCGCCCCGATGGGGGAGTCGGCCAGCGAGGGCCGGATGGCCCGGCTGGCCGGCGAGCTGATGGTCTCCGCGACCGCCTCCGGCAACCTGGTGGTGCTGCGCACCCCGCCGGGTGCCGCCCAGTTCCTGGCCTCGGCGATCGACACGGCCGAGGTGCACGAGATCATCGGCACCATCGCCGGCGACGACACGGTGCTGCTGATCAGCCGCGACCCGGCCGGCGGCCAGGCGCTGGCGGACCACCTGATGCAGCTGGCCCAGTCCCGCACCGAGCGCTGACCGGGCAGGGGGCTGGTGGCCGGGCGCATGCTCGGCCACGGGCTGCCTGCCACCCGCCGGCCGGCGGGTCACGGCTGAGAGGCACTGCCGGAGCAGCGTTGCATGGAAATGCAAAGCCATGCATAATCTTCCTATGTCCAAGGTCCTCACCTCCCTCCCGGCCGGCGAGCGCGTCGGCATCGCCTTCTCCGGTGGTCTCGACACCTCGGTCGCGGTCGCCTGGATGCGCGACAAGGGCGCCGTCCCGTGCACCTACACCGCCAACATCGGCCAGTACGACGAACCGGACATCGACTCCGTCCCCAGCCGTGCGAAGTCCTACGGGGCCGAGGTCGCACGGCTGGTGGACTGCCGTGCGGCGCTGGTCGAGGAGGGCCTGGCGGCGCTCACCTGCGGCGCGTTCCACATCCGCTCGGGCGGGCGGTCCTACTTCAACACCACCCCGCTGGGCCGCGCCGTCACCGGCACCCTGCTGGTCCGCGCGATGCTGGAGGACGACGTCCAGATCTGGGGCGACGGCTCCACGTTCAAGGGCAACGACATCGAGCGGTTCTACCGCTACGGCCTGCTGGCCAACCCGCACCTGCGGATCTACAAGCCGTGGCTGGACGCGGACTTCGTGACCGAGCTCGGCGGCCGCAAGGAGATGTCCGAGTGGCTGGTCGCGCACGGCCTGCCCTACCGGGACAGCACCGAGAAGGCCTACTCCACCGACGCCAACATCTGGGGCGCCACCCACGAGGCGAAGACCCTGGAGCACCTGAACACCGGCGTCGAGACCGTCGAGCCGATCATGGGCGTGCGGTTCTGGGACCCGTCGGTGGAGATCACCGCCGAGGACGTGACCATCGGCTTCGAGCAGGGCCGCCCGGTCACCATCAACGGCAAGTCCTTCGCCACCGCGGTCGACCTGGTGATGGAGGCCAACGCGGTCGGCGGCCGGCACGGCCTGGGCATGTCCGACCAGATCGAGAACCGGATCATCGAGGCCAAGAGCCGCGGCATCTACGAGGCCCCCGGCATGGCCCTGCTGCACGCCGCCTACGAGCGCCTGGTCAACGCGATCCACAACGAGGACACCGTCGCCCAGTACCACAACGAGGGCCGCCGGCTCGGCCGCCTGATGTACGAGGGCCGCTGGCTGGACCCGCAGGCCCTGATGGTCCGTGAGTCGCTGCAGCGCTGGGTCGGCACCGCCGTCACCGGCGAGGTGACGCTGCGGCTGCGCCGGGGTGAGGACTACTCGATCCTGGACACCACCGGCCCGGCCTTCAGCTACCACCCGGACAAGCTCTCCATGGAGCGTACCGAGGACGCCGCCTTCGGCCCGGTGGACCGGATCGGCCAGCTGACCATGCGCAACCTGGACATCGCCGACTCGCGGGCCAAGCTCGAGCAGTACGCCGACCTCGGCCTGCTCGGCAGCGGCTCGGAGGCCGTCGGCGCCGCCCAGGCGGCGGCCACCGGCCTGATCGGCAACCTGCCGCAGGGCGGCGCCCAGGCCATCTCCGCCGCCGGCAGCACCGTCAACGCCGACGAGGCGCTGCTGAACCGTGCCGCGATGGAGTCCGGGACGGACTGACGCCGGTGCGGTCGGGACCGCCGGCCTGCTCGACGCCGGACGGAGCACGGGACGCCCGCCGCGACGCCACCTGATCCACCGTCACCACCGAAGCACCCCTTCCGAGCCCCGGCCCCAGCTCTCCTCCTGCGGCCGGGGCTCACCCCCATCATTCGCAACCCAGCAAGGAGCCATCGCGATGTCTGCCGAAAAGCCCGCCGACGTGCGCCTGTGGGGCGCCCGGTTCGCCGACGGACCCTCGGAGGCGCTGGCCAAGCTCTCCGCCTCGGTCCACTTCGACTGGCGGCTCGCCCCCTACGACATCGCCGGCTCCCGTGCGCACGCCCGGGTGCTGAACCGGGCCGGGCTGCTCACCGATGACGAACTCGCCGCCATGCTCGGCGGGTTGGACCAGCTGCTGGCCGACGTCGAGTCCGGCGCGTTCACCGGCACGGTGGCCGACGAGGACGTGCACACCGCCCTCGAGCGCGGTCTGCTGGAGCGGCTCGGTGCCGACCTCGGCGGCAAGCTGCGGGCCGGCCGGTCCCGCAACGACCAGATCGCCACCCTGTTCCGGATGTACCTGCGCGACCACGCCCGGATCATCGGCGGCCTGCTGCTCGACCTCCAGGAGGCGCTGGTCGGCCTGGCCGAGGCGCACCCGGAGACCGCGATGCCGGGCCGCACCCACCTGCAGCACGCCCAGCCGGTGCTCTTCGCGCACCACGTGCTGGCCCACGTGCAGGCGCTGGGCCGGGACGCCGAGCGGCTGCGGCAGTGGGACGCCCGCACCGCCGTGAGCCCGTACGGCTCCGGCGCGCTGGCCGGCTCCTCGCTCGGCCTGGACCCGCAGGCGGTCGCCGCCGACCTCGGCTTCGAGGGCGGCTCGGCGGGCAACTCGATCGACGGCACCGCCTCGCGGGACTTCGTCGCCGAGTTCGCCTTCGTCACCGCGATGATCGGCATCAACCTCTCCCGGATCGCGGAGGAGGTGATCATCTGGAACACCAAGGAGTTCGGCTTCATCACGCTGCACGACGCCTTCTCCACCGGCTCCTCGATCATGCCGCAGAAGAAGAACCCGGACATCGCCGAGCTGGCCCGGGGCAAGTCCGGCCGGCTGATCGGCAACCTGGCCGGCCTGCTGGCCACCCTCAAGGCGCTGCCGCTGGCCTACAACCGGGACCTCCAGGAGGACAAGGAGCCGGTCTTCGACTCCTGCGACACGCTCGAGGTCCTGCTGCCCGCCTTCACCGGCATGATGGCCACGCTGACGGTGCACCGGGAGCGGCTGGAGGAGCTCGCCCCGGCCGGCTTCTCGCTCGCCACCGACATCGCCGAGTGGCTGGTCAAGCGCGGCGTCCCGTTCCGGGTCGCGCACGAGGTGGCCGGAGCCTGCGTCAAGGTCTGCGAGGGCCAGGGCATCGAGCTGTGGGACCTGACCGACGAGCAGTTCGCCGGCATCTCCCCGCACCTGACGCCTGAGGTCCGCGAGGTGCTGAGCGTGCACGGCGCGATCGGCGCCCGCAACGGCCGCGGCGGCACCGCGCCGAGCGCCGTCGCCGTCCAGCTCGGCGAGGTGAAGGCCGACCTGGCGGTGCAGCGCGAGTGGGCCGCGCCGACCGCCTGAGGGCCCGCCGGCACTCGGGCAATCGGCGGACGGATCGCGCCGTCCGCGTGATTTCCGCCACCTGCGGGATGCGAGTTGGTTGAGAACAGCTGAAGGCTGGGTAGAGCGCTGGCGAACGTATCGGCGAAGTCTGCTGGTACGGTCTTGCGCTACTCCCCGGTCCGGGCGACCCCCGGCCGGGCGACCTCCGGCTGGCCACCCGGTGCAGACCCTCACACTGCGCGCCGGGACTCGACGATTGGGAGGCCCCCGCACATGGGCATGAGCGTGATCATCTCGACCGCGACCGAGCAGGACACCGAGCAGATCCTCAAACTCCAGTACCTGGGCTTCCAGAGCGAGGCCGAGCTGTACGGCGACTGGTCGATCGAACCGCTCACCCAGAGCCTGGAGAGCCTGCGCCGCGAGCTGGCCGACCGGCACGTGCTGGTCGCCCGCCTCGGCGACGAGGTCGTCGGCACGGTGCGCGGCCGGGTGGACGAGGACGGCGTCGGGCGGATAAGCCGCCTGGTGGTCCACCCGCGGATGCAGCGGCACGGCCTCGGCGGCCGGCTGCTGCGCGCGGTGGAGGAGCGGCTGCTGGCCGAGCAGCCGGTCCGCGCCTTCCGGCTCTTCACCGGCCACCGCAGCCTGGGCAACCTGCGGCTCTACGCCCGCCAGGGCTACCAGCAGACCGAGGTCCGCCAGGCCGGGCCCGGCCTGAGCTTCGTCGTGCTGGAGAAGCCGGTGCACCAGGCGCTGGCCACCGCGGTCTGACCCGCCCGGCCCCTGCCGACCGAACGGCCCCACCCTTCCGGGTGGGGCCGTTCGGCGTTCCGTGGCCCGGCAGAGCCCTTGCGGCTCAAGGGTCGTGTCCGGAATGCGGACATGGCGTCCTGTTCATTGGGACGTGGGTGGTTCATCTGTTTTACTGGTTCACATGACTGCGACGACGAAATCCACCGCCACCGGCACCATGCCGGCAGGTGTGCGTGGCATGTGTTGTCGAATGTGTCAGTTCTGATCGGGCGCCAGTAGCCCCGGGCCACCGGCCCGCCGCCCGGCCCCGCCCCACCCCCGCGGTCCACTCCGCCGCCTCCGCGGCCCCGACCGCCGCGTGACCTCCCCTCCCTCCCGGCCCGGCCGGACGCATGCGCACGCCCCTTACGGGCTGGCGGCCGTGCGTCCGCGAACGCCGTGCCCCCCGACAGACGGAAGCAGCTGTGATCACCACCACGGGCCTCGAAAAGGTCTACACCTCTCGCGGACGCGAGGTCAGCGCCCTGCGCGGCGTCGACCTGCACGTGCGCGAAGGCGAGGTGTACGGAGTCGTCGGCACCAGCGGCGCCGGCAAGAGCACCCTGATCCGCTGCGTCAACATGCTGGAGCGCCCGACCGCCGGCACCGTCACGGTGGACGGCGTCGAACTCACCGCGCTGGCCGGCAGCGAGGCCCGGGCCGGCCGCGAACTGCGCGCCGCCCGCCGCCGGATCGGCATGGTCTTCCAGCACTTCAACCTGCTGGCCTCCCGCACCGTGCAGCAGAACGTCGAACTGCCGCTGGAGATCACCGGCCTGGACCGCACCGGCCGCCGCCGCAGGGCCGCCGAGCTGCTGGACCTGGTCGGCCTGGCCGACAAGGCCCGCAGCTACCCGAACCAGCTCTCCGGCGGCCAGAAGCAGCGGGTCGGCATCGCCCGCGCGCTGGCCGGCGACCCCAAGGTGCTGCTCTCCGACGAGGCCACCTCGGCCCTCGACCCGGAGACCACCCGCTCGGTGCTGGAGCTGCTGCGCACGCTCAACCAGGAGCTCGGCCTCACCGTGCTGCTGATCACCCATGAGATGGACGTCATCAAGTCGGTCTGCGACTCGGCCGCGCTGATGCGCGACGGGCGGATCGTCGAGTCCGGCACGCTCACCGACCTGCTCGCCACCGGCGGGTCCCAGCTGGCCCGCGAGCTCTTCCCGCTCCCGGAGTCCGGCACGGCCGGCCCCGCCGGCACCGTGCTGGAGATCACCTTCCAGGGCGACAGCTCCGGACAGCCGTTCATCTCCCAGCTGGCCCGCACCTACCAGATCGACATCAACATCCTCGGCGCCGCCGTGGAGACCGTCGCCGGCCGCCAGGTCGGCCGGATGCGGGTCCAGCTGCCCGGCAGCCACCAGGACAACGTCGTGCCGATCGGCTACCTGCGCGAGCAGGGCCTCCAGGTCGACGTCCTCACCCACGAGACCACGGGAGCCCTCGCATGACCTGGGACGACATGCAGCCGCTGCTGCACGACGCCACCATCGAGACGCTCCAGATGGTCGGCCTCGCCACCCTGGTGACGGTGCTGCTCGGCCTGCCGCTCGGCGTGCTGCTGGTCCTCACCGGCCAGGGCGGGCTGCTGCGCAACCGGCCGGTCAACAAGGTGGTCGGCGCGATCGTCAACATCGGTCGCTCGCTCCCGTTCGTGATCCTGCTGGTCGCGCTGATCCCGTTCACCCGCTGGGTGGTCGGCACCTCGATCGGCTGGCAGGCCGCCACCGTGCCGCTGGCCGTCGGCGCCATCCCGTTCTTCGCCCGGCTGGTGGAGAGCGCGGTGCGCGGGGTCGACGGCGGACTGGTCGAGGCCGTCCAGGCGATGGGCGGCTCCACCTGGACCGTGGTCCGCAAGGCCCTGCTGCCCGAGGCGCTGCCCGCCCTGGTCTCCGCGCTGACCACCACCGTGATCGCGCTGGTCGGCTACTCCGCGATGGCCGGCACGGTCGGCGGCGGCGGCCTCGGCAACCTCGCCATCACCTACGGCTACATGCGGTTCGAGACCGGCTTCATGGTCGTCATCGTGATCGAACTGGTGGTGCTGGTCACCCTGGTCCAGCTGATCGGCGACCTGGTCGGCCGCCGGCTCGGCCACCGCGGCGCCGCCGCCACCGGCCCGCTCGCCCGGTTGCGCCGCGCCGCCTGACACCCCCGCAGACTTCCGCCGCCCGGGACCCCGGGTGCGCGGCCACACCCCCAACGGAGAAAGGCACTTTTCGTGCGTACCGTCCTGAAGACCAGCATCGCCGCCCTCGCCGTCACCGGCCTCACCCTGGGCGCCGCTGCCTGCTCCAGCTCCTCCTCCTCGAACAGCGCTGACAAGCCGCTCGTGGTGATCGCCAGCCCCACCCCGCACGCCCAGATCCTGGACTACATCCGGGACCACCTGGCCGCCAAGGCGGGCCTCAAGCTGACCGTCCGCGAGGTCTCCGACTACACGCTGCAGAACCCCGCCGTGCAGGACGGCTCCGCCGACGCCAACTTCTTCCAGCACGTCCCCTACCTGACCGACTTCAACAAGACCCACGGCACCGCCATCGTGCCGGTCGAGACGGTCCACCTGGAGCCGCTGGGCACCTACTCCAAGAAGGTCAAGTCGATCGCCGACCTGGCCGACGGCGCCCAGGTCGCCGTGCCCAACGACGCCACCAACGAGGGCCGGGCGCTCAAGCTGCTCGCCGACAACAACGTGATCACCCTCAAGGACGGCGTCGGCACCGCCGCCACCCCGCACGACGTCACCGGCAACCCCAAGCACCTCAAGTTCAAGGAGCTGGACGCCGCCCAGCTGCCCCGCGCGCTGGACGACGTGGACGCCGCGGTGATCAACGGCAACTACGCCGAGGGCGCCGGCCTCAAGCCCGCCAAGGACGCGATCCTGCTGGAGAAGGCCGCCGACAACCCGTACGCCAACGTGCTGGCCGTCAAGAAGGGCAAGGAGAACGACCCGCGGGTGCAGAAGCTGGCCCAGCTGCTGCACTCCGACGAGGTGAAGAAGTACATCGAGGACACCTTCCAGGGCTCGGTCATCCCGGCCTTCTGAACCCTCGGCTGAACGCGGGGCCCCGTCGCGCGGCGGGGCCCCGCACCATGCCCCGGAACTGACGCCCCGTCCACCCGCGGCGCCGAGTGCGCCGGGCGGGGCGTACCGTGGGTGCACACCCGGCGAGGAGAGACGGTATGCCAGCGAGCTTCCCCGAGACCGCGATCAGCACCGAACGGCTGCTGCTGCGCCCCTTGGAGGAGGGCGACGCGCCCGAGCTGGTCGCCATGATGGCCGACGACCTGGTGCTCAGCTGGACCGACGTGCCCCAGCCCTACACCGCCGCGCACGCCCTGGACTGGATCCGCCGGCAGGCCCCGGCCGCCCGGGCCCAGGGCCGCGGCATCGCCTTCGCCGTCACCGAGAACCTGACCCAGCGGCTGGTCGGCACCGTCGAGCTGCGGCAGACCGACTGGCGGCTGCTCAGCACCGAGGCCGCCTACGTCACCGCGCCCTGGGCCCGCGGTGAGGGCTACGCGGTGGAGTCGCTGCTCGGCGTCGCCCAGTGGCTCTTCGAGGACCGCGGCTTCCACCGCCTGGAGCTGCGCACCGCCGCCGGCAACACCGCCGCCCAGCAGGTCGCCCAGAAGATCGGCTGCATCAGCGAGGGCGTGCTGCGCAGCGCCTGGATAGTGCGCACCGGCGAGGTCGGCTCGGCGGGGGAGGAGAGCCGCAGCGACCTGATCCTGTGGAGCCTGCTCCCCGAGGACCTGGACGAACCGGACTCGGCCGACGGCTTCCTGAAGGACCGTTACGCCATGCAGGACTGAGCCTGCGGACGCCGCCGCGCGCCACGCAGTCGGCCAGGACCGCCCCGCTGCCGCCGCCCCGGCGCGGCCACCAGGTAACCTCTGCTGCTGGGCGGACGGCCCAGGCAGCGGGGGCGCAGCGCCTCCCGCGCTGAGAACTCGAGGGAGAGCAGCCGCGATGGCTGACCGGATCACGGTCATCGGGTGGGACGGAACGCCGCTGACCGAGGCGGCCGCCTCCGCGCTCGCCGGCGCCACCCTGGTGGCAGGGGCGCCGTACCAGCTGGGCGCACTGCCCGTGCCCGCCGCCGCCGAGCGGATCGCGCTCGGCAGCGTGGAGAGCGCCGCCCGCCGGATCGCCGAGCACCGCGGCGCCGCGGTGGTGGTCGCCGAAGGCGACCCGGGCTTCTTCGGGGTGGTGCGCGCGCTGCGCCGGCCCGAGTACGGCCTGGAGCTGGAGGTGCTGCCCGCCGTCTCCTCGGTCGCGGCCGCCTTCGCCCGGGCCGGCATGCCCTGGGAGGACGCCCAGGTGGTCTCCACCCACGGCGGCCGGCTGCGCCGGGCCGCCAACGTCTGCCGGGCCTACTCCAAGGTCGCCGTGCTGACCAGCGCCGACGCCGGGCCCAGCGAGCTGGCCCTGATGCTGCGCGGGGTGCACCGCACCTTCGTGGTCTGCGAGGCGCTGGGCACCGAGGACGAGGACGTCACCGTGCTCACCTCGGACCGGGTGCCCGACCACGACTGGCGCGACCCCAACGTGGTGCTGGTGATCGGCGGCTCCACCCCGCAGAACCAGGCCGTGGACGCCACCTCCGGCTGGCTGGCCGGCCGCCCGGTCGGCTACCCCGGCACCGAGCGCGGCTGGGCGCTGCCCGGCGACGCCTACGACGGCGACTCGCCGCGCACCCTCTCGCCGCAGACCCGGGCCGTGGTGCTGGCCCGGCTCGGCCCGGGCCCCGGCGACCTGGTCTGGTGCGTGGGCGCGGGCAGCGGGGCGCTCGCGGTGGAGACCGCGCGGTTCGGCGCCGCCGTGGTCGCCGTCGAGGAGGACGCGGCGACCTGCGCCCGGATCGCGGTCAACGCCCGGCGGTTCGGCGTCGAGCTGGAGACCGCCGCGGGGCCGGCCACCGAGGCGCTGGGCGGACTGCCGGAGCCGGACGCGGTGGTGGTGGAGCAGGGCGGCGCCGAGGTGGTGGCCGCGGTGCTGACCCGCCGTCCGGCCCGGCTGGTGGCGCTGGCGGGCACGGTGGCCGCGGCCGCCGAGATCCGCGCCGTGGTGACCGCGGCCGGCTACCGGATGGACGGCACGGTGCTGCAGTCCGCGCCGCTGGACGCGGCGCCCGAGCTGACCATCGGCGCCTTCGAGAGCACCCTGCTGCTCTGGGCCGAGCCCGCGCCCTGACCGGTTCCGGCCGCACCGGACCGGCGGGGTGACGGATCGACAAATGAGGATGATTCGGACAGCTGTGGCCCGAGGAGGGCGTCACGGCCGGTAGTCTGACGATCAGACTGCCGCTCTTCCTGCCGAGGCGGCGGACCGTGCCGACGTGGTGCAACCCACACGTGGATCGGTGCGTGGGCATTCGACTGGGGCAGGCCCGACCGGGAGAATGTCCCGGGGTTCCGGGCCGGTCGTGCCGGATGCCCCGGGCTGTCGTTAGTTCAGATGGCGGTGCCCGGCATCCGTGTGGCGGACCGGGCGCGGTCGGGCCGTGCGGGCCCGCCGCGACCGTCGGACGGCCCACGGCGCCGCGCCCCGCGCGGCGGTCGGCAGGTTGGACGGTGGGGTGGGCCGGTCTCCGGCTTGGACCCGGAGCGGGCGGCGCGCCTCGGTCGGCGACCGGGACGCCAAGGACGCGGAAGCGGCCTGGAAGGAGTGTTGACATGACCGATGGCGGTCACGTCCCCAGCGAGGGACGGCCGGAGCACCTGCTCCCCGGGACCGGGCACGAACCGGCGCAGGGAGGTGGCGGGTGGGGCGGCGACCCCGTCGGCCAGTCCGTACCCGGGGGCCACGTCCCCGTGTACACCTTCATCGACCAGCCGGACGACGACGAGGACGTGCTGCTGATGCCCGGCCCGCAGAGCGGCTGGGTCGACCCGGCCGCCACCCCGGTGGTACCGCTCGGGGACGCGCTGACGGCGCCCGCGGCCGGCGGCTTCGCGGCCCAGCCCGCGCCCGGCTACCCGGTCGCGGAGGCGGCCGCTCCGCTGCAGGCGGTGCCGGTGGCGCAGCCCGTGCAGGCGGTTCCGGTGCAGGCCGTGCCGGTCGAGGCCGCGCCGCAGGCCGTCGCGCCGGTGGCGCCCGTGGCCGCGGCCGAGCAGCCGCCCGGCACGCCGGTGGAGCCGTCCTGGCCGCCGGTGACGCCGCCCGGGTACGCCGACCAGAGTGCCCCCGCTGCGCCGGCGCCGGGCGTCGTGCCCCCGCTGGCGGCCGTCGCCCCGGTGGCCGAGCCGGTCGCCGCGGTCGTGCCGGTCGCCGAGCCGGCCGCCGCTGCCGCCGAACCCGCCGCCCAGCAGCGGCGCCCGCTGCACGCCGGGCCGCCGATCCCGGACCCCTCGCTGATGACCGGTCAGGTGCCGGTCCGTTCGCTCGCCGACCGCGGCCCCGCCGGGGCCGGCGGCACGCCGCCGCACGGGGTGCCGGTCGTGGTGCTGCCGACGGCGGAGCCGGGCAGCGAGGCCACGCTGGTGCTGCCGGTGCAGCAGGCGCCGGTGGCGGCGGAGGCCGTCGTCGCCGCGCCGCCGGCCGTCGAGCCCGTGCCCGCGCCGGCGCCGGTGGTCGAGCAGGCGGTGCCGCTCGCCGAGGCCGCCGAGCCGGTCGCTGTGGCGCCCGTCGTCGCGGAGCCGGTCGCCGTCGAGCCGGTCGCCGTCGAGCCCGTCGCCGTGCAGCCGGAGGCGGTCCGGCCAGCGCCGGTGCAGGAGGCGCCGGCCCAGCCCGCCGCGCCCGCGCAGGCGGCCCCCGGCCAGCCGCGCCGGATCGCCGCGTTCCTCGCCGACCCCGCTCCGCTCGGCCTCGCCGTGGTGGACCAGGTGCCCGCCGCCGCGCCGGCCGCCGAGCCCGAGGCGCCCGCCCAGCCCACCGCCGAGGAGCCGGCCGCCGTCGTCGGCGAGCCGGTCGCGCAGCCCGTCGCCGAGTCGGCGGCCGAGGCGGCCGTCGAGCCGGTCGAGCCGGTGGCCGCCGCCGAGGCTGCCGCCGAGGCCCAGCCCGACCCGGCCGTCCCGATAGCGCCCGCCGCCACCGAGGCCGCGGAGCAGCCGGCCGCCCCCGTCGCGGTCCCCGGCGACGCCGCCGAGCCCGCCGCCGCTGCCGAGCAGCCGGTGGAGCCCGAGGGCGCCGCGGCAGCCGCCGAACCCGCCGAGCCCGAGGTCCCGCGCGGCCCGGCCGCCCCCGGCTACGACGAGGCCGCCCGCGACGCCGTCCACCAGGTGATGCGCGAGCGCCGCGACATCCGCAACGGCTTCCGCCCCGACCCCGTGCCGCACGAGGTGCTGCTCCGGGTCCTGGAGGCCGCCCACACCGCCCCCAGCGTCGGCTACTCGCAGCCCTGGGACTTCGTGGTGATCCGCTCCACCGAGACCCGGCGCAAGATGCACGCCCTGGCCGAGCGCCAGCGCGAGGCCTACGCCGACTCGCTGCCCAAGGGCCGGGCCAAGCAGTTCCGGGAGATCAAGATCGAGGCGATCCTCGACACCCCCGTGAACATCGTGGTCACCGCCGACCGCACCCGCGGCGGCCGGCACACCCTCGGCCGGCACACCCAGCCGCAGATGGCCCCCTACTCGGCCGCGCTGGCCGTGGAGAACCTCTGGCTGGCAGCCCGCGCCGAGGGCCTGGGCGTCGGCTGGGTCAGCTTCTTCGACGAGGAGGAGATGGTCCGCGAGCTCGGCCTCCCCGAGCACCTGGACGTCGTCGCCTACCTCTGCATCGGCTTCGTCGACGCCTTCCCGGACGAGCCCGAGCTCCAGCAGCAGGGCTGGGCCAAGAAGCGCCCGCTCTCCTGGGTGGTGCACGAGGAGCAGTACGGCAACCGCGCGCTGCCCGGCGAGGAGCCGCACAGCCTGCTCTCCGAGACCCTGCGCACCATCCGCCCGCTGGACGCCAAGGCGCTCGGCGAGGCCTGGGACCGGCAGAAGCGGATGACCAAGCCGGCCGGCTCGCTCGGCATGCTGGAGATCATCTCCGCCCAGCTCAGCGGCCTGTCCCGGAAGTGCCCGCCGCCGATCCCGGAGCCCGCCTGCGTGGCGATCTTCGCCGGCGACCACGGCGTGCACGCCCAGGGCGTCACCCCCTGGCCGCAGGAGGTCACCGCCCAGATGGTGGCCAACTTCCTGGCCGGCGGAGCCGTCGTCAACTCCTTCGCCGCCCAGGTCGGCGCCGAGGTCTGCGTGGTCGACGTCGGCGTCAAGGCCGACCTGCCGGACGCGATCCAGCAGGGCCGCACCACCGGCCTGCTGCCGCGCAAGGTCAAGCCCGGCACCGACGACATGACCCAGGGCCCGGCGATGAGCCGGGAGGAGGCGCTGAAGGCGCTGGAGACCGGCATCGAGACCGCCCGCGACCTGGTCGCGGCCGGCAACAAGATCCTGATCACCGGCGACATGGGCATCGCCAACACCACCGCCTCGGCCGCGCTGATCTCGGTCTTCACCGGCACCGACCCCGCCGAGGTCACCGGCCGCGGCACCGGCATCGACGACGAGACCCACGCCCGCAAGGTCGCCGTCATCCGCACCGCCCTGGAGCTGCACCAGCCCGACCCGACCGACCCGATCGGCGTACTCGCCGCGGTCGGCGGCCTGGAGCACGCGGCGATCGCCGGCTTCCTGCTCGGCGCCGCCTCGCTGCGCACCCCGGTGATCCTGGACGGCGTGATCGCCGGCTCGGCGGCCCTGGTCGCCAAGGCGATCGCCCCCGAGGTGCTGGCCGCCTGCATCGCCGGGCACCGCTCGGCCGAGCCCGGCCACCAGGCCGCGCTGGCCAAGATCGGCCTGCGGCCGCTGATCGACCTGGACCTGCGGCTCGGCGAGGGGACCGGCGCCCTGCTGGCACTCCCGCTGGTGCAGAGTGCGGCCCGGGCGATGCACGATGTAGCCACCTTCGACTCCGCCGGGGTCACCGAGAAGGGCTGACCCGGCCCTCCGTCGTCGGAACCCCGTACCGGCCCGAGGGCGCGCCGGTACGGGGCACTTCGCTACCCACATCCCCAGCCCCACAGGAGCCACCCGCGATGAACGCGCCCAACGTCCACCCGAGCACGTCAGGCCAGACCCCCTACCCCGTCGGACTGCTGCTGGCCGGCCGCCGGGTGCTGGTGGTCGGCGGCGGCCAGGTGGCCCAGCGCCGGCTGCCCGCCCTGATAGCCGCCGGCGCCGACGTCCAGCTGGTCTCGCCGGAAACCACCCCCGCGGTGCAGGCCATGGCCGACGCGGGCGAGATCACCTGGCACCGGCGCGGCTACGCCGCCGGGGACCTCGACGGCGCCTGGTACGCGCTGGTCGCCAGCTCCGACCCGGCCGTCAACGAGGCGGTCAGCGCCGCCGCCGAGCAGGCCCGGATCTTCTGCTCCCGCAGTGACGACGCCGCCGCGGCCACCGCCTGGACCCCCGCCAGCGGCCACGACGACGCCGGCACCACCGTCGCCGTGCTCACCGGCGACCCCCGGCACTCGGCCGCGCTGCGCAACGCCATCGTCGAGGGCCTGCGGGACGGCAGCCTGAGCGCCCGCCAGTACCGCACCCGGGCCGCCGGGGTGGCGCTGGTCGGCGGCGGCCCCGGCGACCCCGACCTGATCACCGTCCGCGGCCGCCGGCTGCTCGCCGACGCCGACGTGGTGGTCGCCGACCGGCTCGCCCCGCGCGAACTGCTCGCCGAACTGCCGCCGCACGTCGAGGTGATCGACGCCTCGAAGATCCCCTACGGGCGGCAGATGGCCCAGCAGGCGATCAACGAGGCGCTGCTGGAGCACGCCAAGGCCGGCAAGTTCGTGGTCCGGCTCAAGGGCGGCGACCCCTACGTCTTCGGCCGCGGCGGCGAGGAGCTGCTGGCCTGCGCCGAGGCGGGCATCCCGGTCACCGTGGTGCCCGGCATCTCCAGCTCGATCAGCGTGCCCGCCGCCGTCGGCATCCCGGTCACCCACCGCGGGCTCACCCAGGAGTTCACCGTGATCTCCGGGCACGTCGCCCCCGAGGACCCGCGCTCGCTGGTCAACTGGGAGGCCGCCGCCCAGCTCGGCGGCACCCTGGTGCTGCTGATGGCGGTCGAGCGGATCGGCGCCATCGCCGCCCGGCTGGTCGCCGCCGGACGCGCCGGCGACACGCCCGTCGCCGTGGTCCAGGAGGGCACCACCGCCGGCCAGCGCCGGATCGACGCCACCCTGGCCACCGTCGCCGACACCGTCGCCGCCGAGGGCGTCCGCCCGCCCGCCGTGATCGTCATCGGCGAGGTCGTGCACGTCCTCGACCACAGCTGACCCCTGCCAGGAAGCCCCGCCATGTCCCAGCCCAGCACCGTCACCGACCCCGCCGACCCCCGGCTCGCCGACTACACCGGCCTGACCGACGTCGAACTGCGCCGCCGCCGCGAACCCGCCGAAGGACTCTTCATCGCCGAGGGCGAGAAGGTCATCCGGCGGGCCCTGGCGGCCGGCTACGGGATGCGGTCGATGCTGCTCACCCCCAAGTGGCTGGACGTGATGGCCGACGTGATCGACGAGGCCGACGCCCCGGTGCACGTGGTCGAACCCGGACTGGCCGAACAGGTCACCGGCTACCACGTGCACCGCGGCGCGCTCGCCTCGATGGCCCGCAAGCCGCTGCCCGCCGCCGCCGGCCTGCTGGCCGGCGCCCGCCGGGTCGCGGTGCTCGAAGGGCTGGTCGACCACACCAACCTCGGCGCCATCTTCCGCAGCGCGGCCGCCCTCGGCATGGACGCCGTGCTGCTCTCCCCGGACTGCGCCGACCCGCTCTACCGGCGGGCCGTCAAGACCTCGATGGGCGCGGTCTTCTCGGTGCCGTACGCCCGGCTCGACCCGTGGCCCGGCGGGCTCGCCGTGCTGCGCGAGGCCGGCTTCCGGCTGCTCGCGCTCACCCCCGCCGAAGGCTCCGTCACCCTCGCCGAGGCCACCCCGCAGCTGCTCCCCAAGGCCGCGCTGATGCTCGGCGCCGAGGGCGACGGCCTGACCCGCGGCGCCCTGGCCGCCGCCGACACGCTGGTGCGGATCCCGATGGCGCACGGCATCGACTCGCTCAACGTGGGCGCGGCGGCGGCCGTCGCCTTCTACACCGTCAACGCGGGCTGAGCGTTCAGCAGAGTGCGGCCAGCTCGAGGGCGGCGATCCGGGCCGGGTCGGCGACCACCTCGTAGCCGGTCACCCGCCCGCCGGCCACCGAGACCAGCAGCACCAGCAGCAGCCGCCCGTGCGGCGCGACCACCACGCCCACCCGGCCGTCCACCAGCGCCGCCGCCGCGAACCCGCCCCTCCGCCCCAGCACCGCCGTCGCCCGGGCGACCGCCTCGGCACCGCGCAGCACCACCGGCGCACCGGCCGGCAGCACCGCCGGCTCCGCCCGGCGCACCACGTCCGGCGCCAGCAGCTCCAGCAGCGCGTCCAGCCGACCGCCGCGCGCCGCCGCCAGGAACGCCTCCACCACCCGCCGCTGCTCCGCGACCTCGGCCGGCGGCACCACCGGATTGCCCCGCACCCGCTGCCGGGCCCGGCTGGCCAGCTTCTTCGCGGCCACGGGGGAGCGGTCCACGATCGGCGCGATCTGCTCGAAGGGCAGCGCGAACAGGTCGTGCAGCACGAACGCCACCCTCTCGGCGGGCCCCAGCCGGTCCAGCACCACCAGCAGCGCCCGGCCCACCGAGTCCAGCAGCTCCACCTCCTGCTCCGGCCCCGGCTCGCCGTCCAGCGCCGCCACCGCCAGCCCCACCGGCTCCTCGGCGTGCGCCTTCCGCGCCCGCAGGCGGTCCAGGCAGAGCCGCGACACCACGGTGTGCAGCCAGGCCGTCAGATTCCGCACCTGCGCCGCCTCGGCGCGCTCCAACCGCAGCCAGGCATCCTGCACGGCGTCCTCCGCCTCGGCCACCGACCCGAGCATCCCGTACGCCAACCGCCGCAACCGGCCCCGCTCCGCCTCGAACTCCGCCACCCACACATCGGCACCAGCCACCGCGGCCACCTCTCCCGATCGACGCCGTCACCAGGTAGACGACCACCCGGCGAAAAAGGTGACCGCCGACGGGTGCCGTGCTGGGGGCCCGAGCGGTGGCCCGCCGGCCCCGGAAGTCATCGGCCCTCTCGCCGCCCCCGGTCACCTCCGCCCCCGCCCTCCCGTCTCCAGAGCAGCGCGCCGCGAACCCGCCCGCGCCGCCCGTCGAGCCAGGAGCAGCACCATGACCACCACCGCCACCGACCTCGCCCAGCTCCCGCTGCTGCGGCCCGCCGTCTTCGGCGACCTCGCCCTGAGCAACCGCATCATGCTCGCCCCCACCACCAGGTGCCGCGCCGACAACCCCGAGCTCGCACCCACCGAGCGCCATGCCGCCTACTACGCGCAGCGGGCCGGGGCCGGGCTGGTCGTCACCGAGGGGACCTGGATCAGCGAGGAGGCGATCGGCTACGTCCACGTCCCCGGCTGCTGGAGCGCAGCCCAGCTCGACGGCTGGCGCCGGGTCACCACCCTGGTGCACGCCCACGGCGGCCGGATCCTGCTGCAGCTCTGGCACGCCGGCGCCGTCTCGCACCCCGACCACCACGGCGGCGAGCTGCCGCTCGGCGCCTCGGCGGTCGCGCCCGACCAGCAGGTGTTCACCCCCACCGGCCCCAAGCCCGCCCCCGTGCCGCGGCCGATGACCCCCGCCGACCTCGGCCGTACCATCGACGCCTACCGCACCGCCGCGCTGAACGCCCGCGCCGCCGGCTTCGACGGCGTCGAGCTGCCCGCGCTCGGCTTCTCGCTGCTCGGCCAGTTCCTCGACCCCTGGCTCAACCGCCGCACCGACGGCTACGGCGGCGACCGCGCCAGCCGCCGCCGACTCCTGCTGGAGGTCATCGCGGCGGTCGCCGGCGCCTGGCCCGGCGAGCGCCGGACCGGCGTGCGGATCGGCCCCTGGCTGGCCGCGGGCACCGACCCGGACGCCGCCGAGCGGCTCGCCGAGGACTGCGCGGAACTCGCCACGGTGCTCAACGGCCACCCGCTGGCCTACCTCCACGTCCGCGGACCGGAAGTCGACGCACCCGACTTCTCGGCCTTCGCACGCTACCGGGAGCGCTTCGAGGGCCCGCTGATCGCCAACCTCGGCTTCGACGGCGAGACGGGCAACGCCGTCATCGAGTCCGGCCTCGCCGACGCGGTCTCCTACGCCACCCACTTCATCGCCAACCCGGACCTGGTCACCCGCCTCGCCCTGGGCCTCGCCCTGACGCCCAGCGACCCGGCGACGCACTACCAGGGCGGCGCGCGGGGCTACCTGGACCAGGGCTTCGCCGACTACGCGTGAGCGCCGGGGGCGCCGCCTACGGCGTCCCCGCCCCCGTGCCGCCCGCGACCCCCGCGCCCGGCCAGGACTCCTCCAACGACCCGTCAGACCGCACCGCGTACCGCGTGGTCGAGACCGCCCCCGTCTGGGGCACCCGCTCCTCGCGGATCAGCGCGCCCTCGTCGAGCCGCCAGGTCGCCGTCGCCGACGGGTCGGCCGCCGAGGTCCGGGCCGTCGCCAGCGCGGGTGCGTCGCCGGTGAAGGTGAACAGCTCCACCAGGTCCACCGGCACCGAACCCTCGGTCCGCCGCAGCACCACCACCTGCGCCTGGGCACCCCGGTAGCGGGCCGGCATGACCGCCGTCAGGCCCACCGGCGGCTGGCCCGAGGAGTGCCCGTTCTGCAACTGGATCGCCGGGCCGCCCGCCGGATCCGGGTAGCTGCGGTCCGGCCAGTCCACCTGCGGCACCGGCCCGCCCGCCGGGCCGAAGCCGGCCGGCAGCGGCGCGCCGCCGGTGTGCGCCGCCGGGGCCGCCTGGGCCTGGGCGCCGTCCGCGGAGAGCCCGATCGCCGGACCGGAGGCCACGGCGGAGGCGATCGTCGAGGGGCTCTGCGGCGCCGGCGGCGGCATCCCCTGCGAGTGCCGGTTCTCACACCCCTGCGCCGCCGCGATCGCCAGCGCCACGCCCACGGTCACCGTGATGAAGACCACCAGCCGCTGCCGCAGCAGCCGCCGGCGCGCCGCCGGACCCCGGCCGCCGCCGTTCCAGACCGGCGGCGGGGTCTGCTGCCGATCCCGGGCCGCGGCCGGCCGTGCCATCGGCGCCGTCGCCTCGCCGCCCGCCGGCCGCGGCGGCCGCGCGGCCCCCGCCGACCGCACCGCGGCCGCCGTCTGCCCGCCGCCCTGCGAGTGCGGCTGCGGCTGCGAGCGGGCGAACCGCGGCCGCCCCAGCGCCCGCGCCTCCTCCGACTCGCGCGCCACCTGCTCCGCCCGCGCCGCCTCCCGGGCCGCCCGCTCGGCGGGCGACACCGGTGCCGCCGCCTCCCGCGCCCGCGGCGGCGCCGGCGCGACCGTGGCAGCCGGCGCGGCGGCGGCACGGCGCCCGCCGCCGGCCGCCCGCGCGGCCAGCTCGCTCAGCCGCTCGTGCAGGTGCGCCGCGCCGGGCCGGTCCAGCGGCTCCTTGGCCAGGCAGGCCCCGATCAGCGGCGCCAGCGCCGGCGGCACCTCGGAGAGGTCCGGCTCCTCGTGCACCACCCGGTAGAGCATCACCTCGGAGGAGGCCCCCGAACCGAACGGGGTGTCACCGGTCAGCGCGTACGCCAGCGTCGCGCCGAAGGCGAAGACGTCGGTGGCCGGCGTCACGGCCGCCCCGCGCACCTGCTCGGGGGCCAGGAAGCCGGGGGAGCCGACGGCCGTGCCCACGTGGGTCAGCGTGCTCGCCCCGCGCGACCAGGCGATCCCGAAGTCGATGATCCGCGGGCCCTTGGGGGAGAGCAGGATGTTGGACGGCTTCAGGTCCCGGTGCACCACCCCGGCCTCGTGCACCTTCACCAGCCCGTCGGCCAGCGCCGCGCCGATCCGGGCCACCTCCGGCCAGGCCAGCGGGCCCTCGTCGCCGACCCGCTTGTAGAGCGAGGGGCCCGGCACGTAGGCGGTGGCCAGCCAGGGCCGGTCGGCCTCGATGTCGGAGCCGACCACCCGGGCCGTCGCGCCCGCCCGGATCCGGGAGGCGGCGGCCACCTCGCGGGCGAACCGGGTGCGGAACTCCGAGTCCTCGGCCAGCTCGGCCCGGATCAGCTTCAGCGCCACGCGCTGGCCCTTGCGGTCCGACCCGAGGTAGACCACACCCATCCCGCCGGCTCCCAGTCGCCGGTGCAGGCGGTACGGGCCGACGATGCGGGGGTCCTCACGCCTCAGCCGCATCATCCCCATGGTCTCTGTCCCGTCGGCCCGTCAGGTGGGCAACCCGTGAGAAAGGCCCCGGGTGCTGGGGCATCGTCAGTTCCTGTCGGGCACAGCTTACGGAACGTCGGCTGCGGTGTGCTGATACGCAACACGCGAACCGCCAATGGGATTGTCCGACCCGTTCCCGGGGCTACCCTGCCGCTCGCCCCGCCCGACCCCGAGACCGCCCCTCAGGGTTCCTCCGGGCTCCCGCCACCCGGCCATCCGCCCTGAGACGTAGGCGACCGGTCCCTCCCTCATCCTCGCGGACGCCCCGAAGACGGCACCCGGGCATGACGACCCGCCCCACCCCCGCCGCCTACCGTTGACGGTGAAGCAGGCGCCCACAACCCAGGGGACAGGGACGGGCGCCGGGCCGGTGCAGGGCCCCGCGCGGGGACACGCGGACGGGCGGCAAGCGCGTACCCGGGCACCGGCGAACGGCGAGTGCCGTGGACGGGCGTCGGTGAGGGCGCCCGTCCACGGCACTCGTGCGTCCGCCGCCGCGGCCGGGCCGGGAACGCCGGAAGCCGGACCCGCTGGGCGGATCCGGCTTCCTCTGGTGCGCGATACTGGGATTGAACCAGTGACCCCTACCGTGTCAAGGTAGTGCTCTCCCGCTGAGCTAATCGCGCGGGTATGTCCTGCGTCCTGCTCGCCGCGCCGATCGAGGGACCGGACGGCCGTGCGCGATACTGGGATTGAACCAGTGACCCCTACCGTGTCAAGGTAGTGCTCTCCCGCTGAGCTAATCGCGCGGGCAGATCCCCGGCCGAGCCGGGGATCCATGGAGGTGGAGACGGGATTTGAACCCGTGTACACGGCTTTGCAGGCCGTTGCCTCGCCTCTCGGCCACTCCACCAGGCAACTCGGTCCAGCCGGACCGCAGCTGAACCCTATCAGTAAGAACGATCTTGCTGTTCTCCACCGAGCGGACGACGAGATTCGAACTCGCGACCCTCACCTTGGCAAGGTGATGCTCTACCAACTGAGCCACGTCCGCCTGTCTTCCAGGAGCCTCACCGCTTTCCAGCGACTCCGTTTCCCGGCGACGTGTTGAACTTTAGCGGAAACCTCGGCCAGCTCAAATTCCGTTCCCGCAGCGTGCCGCCCGCCCACCCCGCCCGCCCCAGGTCAGCGGCCGCGGGCGGGTCTTCCAGGTCACGCCGGGCGGTCGCCGCCGGGGCACGCACCTCGACGGCTTCTCGTCGGTCGCCGATGCTCCGCATCAGGCTCCCTCCTCGGCGCCGCCGATGCACGCACCCCAACAACGCCCACCATCCGGCGTGACCTGGAAGACCCGCCCTAGACTCGAACCACCCCCACCCTCACGAACCGCCCCCAGGAGCACCGTGCGCACCGCCAGCCTCCCGGTACCCCCCGACCAGCCGATGGCCCGCTTCGGCGGGCGGATCGCCACCGGGCTGCTGGAGGTCAGCCACGACCCGGCGGCGCTGGACGGCGAGGGCTGGTGGGCCGTGGCGTACGACTTCGAGGGCCGCCTCACCTGCGCCCGGTTCGCCGAGGTCCGCCCCGACCCCGCGCCGGCGCCCGCCGCCGACCGCTGGCACGGACCCCGCCCCGACCACTGGCACACCTCCCTCGACCGCGCCGCCTACACCGCCGCCGTCAGCCGGATCCGCACCCACATCGCGGCCGGCGAGGTCTACCAGGCCAACCTCTGCCGGGTCCTCACCGCGCCGCTGCCCGACCCCGACCCCGCCCGCAGCGACATCGACGCCCTCACCGCCCTGCTCGCCCTCGGCAACCCCGCCCCCTACGCGGGAACGATCCGCCTGCCCGAGCACGGCATCGAGATCGCCACCGCCTCCCCCGAGCTCTACCTGCACCGCGACGGCCGCACCGTCTCCTCCGGCCCGATCAAGGGCACCGGCCGCACCGAGCACGACCTGCTGGAGAAGGACCACGCCGAGAACGTGATGATCGTCGACCTGGTCCGCAACGACCTCGGCCGCGCCTGCGCCACCGGCAGCATCACCGTGCCCGACCTCTGCGTGGTCGAGAAGCACCCCGGCCTGGTCCACCTGGTCTCCACCGTCGAGGGCCGGCTGCGCGACGGCGCCGGCTGGCCCGAGCTGCTCGCCGCCAGCTTCCCGCCCGGCTCGGTCACCGGCGCCCCCAAGTCCAGCGCCCTGCGGATCATCGACGCCCTGGAGACCGCCCCCCGCGAGCCCTACTGCGGCGCCATCGGCTGGGTCGACGCCGACCGCGACCGCGCCGAACTCGCCGTCGGCATCCGCACCTTCTGGATCGACCGGGCCGACCCCGGCGCCCCCCTGCTGCGCTTCGGCACCGGCGCCGGCATCACCTGGGACTCCGACCCCGAGCGCGAGT
The DNA here is from genome assembly GCF_042869935.1 of Kitasatospora sp. NPDC006697. NCBI lineage: Bacteria > Bacillati > Actinomycetota > Actinomycetes > Kitasatosporales > Streptomycetaceae > Kitasatospora > Kitasatospora sp. NPDC006697. The sequence continues at coordinate 49,676 of NZ_JBIAGU010000014.1, read as the reverse complement.
GGGCCGAAACCGAACTCAAGGCCGCCCGGCTGGTCGCGATAGCGTCTGGCCAGCACGTGGAGTAGGCCCGCCCGGCCGCTCCGGTACCGCCCGCCCGAGGAGTGACCCGTGATGATCTGGCTCAATGGCGAACTGGTCGAGCAGCACCGCGCGGAGGTCTCCGCGCTCGACCACGGGCTCACCGTCGGCGACGGCGTCTTCGAGACCGTGAAGACCGTCCAGGGCGAACCCTTCGCCCTCACCCGCCACCTCGACCGGCTGACCCGCTCCGCCACCGGCCTCGGCCTGCCCGCCCCCGACCTCGAACAGGTCCGCAAGGGCTGCGAAGCCGTCACCGCCGCCAACCCGATGCCGCTCGGCCGGCTCCGGATCACCTACACCGGCGGCATCGGCCCGCTCGGCTCCGACCGCCTGGACAGCCCGCCCACCCTGGTGATCGCCCTCGGCGCCGCCACCCCGCGCCCCGAGACCACCGCCGTCGCCACCGTCGAGTGGACCCGCAACGAGCGTGCCGCCACCGCCGGCCTGAAGACCACCTCCTACGCCGAGAACGTCATCGCCCTCGCCCACGCCCACCGCCAGGGCGCCTCCGAGGCCCTCTTCCCGAACACCCTCGGCCGGCTCTGCGAGGGCACCGGTTCCAACGTCTTCGTGGTGCTCGACGGCAAGCTGCTCACCCCGCCGCTCAGCGCCGGCTGCCTGGCCGGCGTCACCCGCGCCCTGGTCCTCGACTGGTGCGACGGCGAGGAGGCCGACCTCCCGATGGACGTGCTGCAGCGGGCCGAGGAGGTCTTCCTCACCTCCACCCTGCGCGACGTGCAGGCCGTCAGCCGGGTCGACCAGCGGGTGCTCGACGACGCCCCCGGCCCCGTCACCGCCCGCGCCATGGCCGCCTTCACCGCCCGCTCCGCGGCCGACCCGGATCCCCGGTAGCCGGGACCGGTCCCCGTTAACCGCGCGGTCGGACGGGTAGGGACGACCCATGACCACCACCCTGCGCCCCACCGGACCCGAAGAGCCGCTGCCCGACGCCGGCCGGCTTCGCCGCTGGCGGGTGCTGGCGAACGGGCGCGAGGTGGGCCGGGTGGTGACCTCCGCCCGGCTCGGGATCGGCCGGATCGAGGCCCTGGAGATCACCGAGGGGCTGCGCCGCGGCCGCGGCACCGTCGCCGCACTCGCCGCCGAGGAGGTGCTGCGCGGCTGGGACTGCCGCCGGGCCGAGGTCGGCGTGCCCGCCGACGCCCCGGCGGCGCACGCCCTCGCGCTCGCCCTCGGCTACACCGAGGCCAGCCACCACCTGGTCAAGCGGCTCGCCGAACCGCCCGCCGTCCGCACCGACCTGACGACGCGTCCGGTCGAAGCGGCCGACTTCCGCGACTGGCTGGACTCGATCAACGTGGCCTACCGCGGCCAACTGCTCCGGATCGGCCTGACCGAGCAGCAGGCCGACGCCAAGGTCGCCGCCGACGACGCCCGACTGCTGCCCCAGGCGCACGCCACACCCGGCATGGCGATGCGCCTGCTGCTCGCCCCCGGCGCGGCCGAGCCGGTCGGCAGCGTCTGGGTCAGCTACGAGAACGGCAGGCTGCCGCCCGACGACCGCCCGCTCGGCTGGGTGATGAACGTCGAGGTCGAACCCGGCCGGCGCGGACAGGGCTACGGACGCGAGCTGATGCTCATCGCCGAACGCCTCTGCCTGGCCGCCGGGACGCACGACCTCGGACTCAACGTCTACACCGGCAACGAGTCCGCCCGTCGGCTCTACGACTCGCTCGGCTACCGCCTCACCCGCCGGCAGTTCGGCAAGGCCCTCTAGCCCTCCAGCAGACCCGTGATCCGCTCCAGCAGCCCGTCCTGGCTCTTGCCGCCGTCCAGCCGCTGATTGCCCACCACGTAGGTCGGCGTGCCGGTCACGCCGATCGCCGTGCCCTCGGCCTGGTCGGCGTCGATCACCAGCATGTGCCGGCCGTCGATCAGCGCCAGCTCGACCTCGTCGGTGTCCAGGCCGAGTTCGCCGGCCACCTGCAGCAGCAGTTCGGGGCCGCGCTTCTCCAGCTCCTCGACCCGGGCCAGCACCGCCTCCACGAACGGCCAGCCCTTGCCCTGGGCGAACGCCTCCTCGGCGGCCTCGGCGGCCGGGTAGGCGTACTTGTGCTTCTCCAGGGGAAAATGCCGCAGCGTGACGACCAGGCCGTCACCGAAGCGGGCCCGCAGGGCGCGGAGGTCGTCGAGCGCGGTGCGGCAGTCCGAACACTGCAGCTCGCACCAGAACTCGACCAGGGGGAGGGAACCTTCGATCATGCGCCCAGTGTTCCACTACCAGCGGCCCCGCACCGACGCCAGCACCAGCACCAGCACCGGAGGAACCATGGCCCGCAGCACCCGAGGCACCCGGCAGGACCGGCCGTGCTGACCGGAGCCCTCTGCTACCTGCTCTCCGCCGCCGGCCTGGCCATCGCCGGCCTGCACGGCTGGCGCCGCCGCTGGCGCACCGCCACCCGCTGGGCCGGCATCGCCCTGGTCCCGGCCGGCCTCTACCTCACCGGCCTGATCCCGGTCGGCAGCACCATCGGCCGCGCCCTGGGCGACTGGGCCACCCGCCTGGTGCTCGACCCCGGCGTCTGGACCGGCATCGGCCTCCTCGGCCTGGCGGCCCTGCTGCTCGCCGTCACGGGCGTGGGCCGCACGTCCCAGTCCGCCGCCCAGGAGAAGGCGGCGCCGCCGCCCGGCACCCCGAGCGCCCCCACCCGCCCGGCCGTCGCCCCGAACCGCCCCGCCCGTGGCGCGGCGGAGGAGCTGGGCGACTTCTCCGACATCGAGGAGATCCTCCGCAAGCGCGGCATCTGAGCCCGGGGGCGGCTACGCCCCCACCGCCAGGTCCGCCGTCTCCTCCGCCGCCGGCCAGTCCGAGGGCGCCGGCACCGTGCCCCCCGCCGAGCGCTGGCGGGCGCGGTAGGCGGCGACGTGCATGCGGTTCCCGCAGGTGCGGCTGTCGCAGTAGCGGCGGGAGCGGTTGCGCGAGAGGTCGACGAAGACCCGGGCGCAGTCGGGGGCCTCGCAGCGGCGCAGCCGGTCGCGCTCGCCCGCCATCAGGATCAGGCCCAGCGCCATGCCCAGCTCGGCCGCCAGGTGGTCCGCCAGCGCCGCGTGCGGGGCGAAGTAGTGCATGTGCCAGCCGTGCCCGTCGTGGTCGGTCAGCCGCGGCGTCGCGTTGACCGCCGCGACCAGCGCGTTCACCAGCCCGGCCGCCGCCTCCGTGGACGGCGCCGTGAAGATCTCCCGCAGCTCGCCGCGCAGCCGCTGCACCGCCGGCACGTCCGCGGCGCCGATGGAGTCCACGTCGCTGACGTCGCAGCGCACCACGAAGGCCTCGAGCGCGGCGGTGTCGGTCAGCTGCTCGGCGCCGGCCACCTCCGGAGCCGTGTTCAACAGCTCGACCAGGACGCCCAGGGCGCACTCGGTGTCATGGGTGATCAGCACGTGGGAGCTCCTCGCGTGCGCCGGGGGCGTCGGGCCCGTCGGCTTCGGGTGCGCCCCGGCCGAAGGCCGGGGGCCGGTCACATCACCGCCGAAGAATACCGGCCCGGACCCGCACGACGACGAAGGCGCCCGGCACCGCCGCCCTCCGAACCGCCGTGGCGGGCGGGGGAGAACGGGGCGCCGGGCGCCGCCCGGGCCGCTGGGGTCCGGGGTTGATCGATTGACTCGGTGCGCACCGGGTCGGTACGTACGGCTGGCGTCGGCGTGCGCGGTCGAGTCGGTGGCCGTGCCCCCGAGTAGGACAGCCACCGGTGGAGCGGATCGGGCGCGGGGTCTCCCCGGCCGTCAGCTCTCGGCGAGGATGTGCGACAGCTCCCGGTCCAGGTCGAAGTGACGATGTTCGGTGCCGGGCGGCACGGCGGCGTCGGTGCGCTTGAGGAAGGACTCAAGCGCCCGGGCCGGGGCCTCCAGCAGGGCCTCGCCCTCGGGAGAGCTGAGTGCGATGCAGACGACTCCCTGTCCGTGGCTGCGTGACGGCCACACCCGGACGTCGCCCGTCCCGGTGGGTCGGTGCAGCCCCTCCGCGAGGAGGTCGCGGGCGAACACCCACTCCACGGTCTCGTCGGCACCGGTGTGGAAGGTGGCGTGCACGGCATAGGGGTCGGCGGTGTCGTAGCGCAGGCCCGCGGGGACGGGCAGTGACGACTCACTCGACACGATGAGGCGCAGGTGCAGCTCGCAGCTGACCGTGGTGTTCATAAGCGCCATGGCCTTTCGCTCAGTGTGCGCTCGGGGAATCGCACGTCGGCGAACGGACCATCCCACCTCCAGCGGCGATGTAAACCCGTCTGTCCCGATTCGGGGCATCCGTATAGCTCGTCCGGCGCATTGTCCAAAGCCCCGGAACGCTTCCGCGCACTGGGCGCGGAGTGGATAGCCGCGGATATCGGGCGGGCCCCCGGGAGGCCGCTGCGACGCTCCGTGACGAGCGTCGTACGGACACGCACCGTGACGGCGGCCGCCGCGGGGCTGGTCGGGCCGGTGCGGAGGGTGGCGGGGGTCGGTCGGGAGGGCGGGCGGAGGCGGTTCGGAGCACCCCCGCGGATGGGGTAATGTTTTCCCTGCAGCCGGGCGATTAGCTCAGCGGGAGAGCACTTCGTTCACACCGAAGGGGTCACTGGTTCGATCCCAGTATCGCCCACCGGATTGCATTGCAAGGCGTAGGACCCCGGTTTTATCGACCGGGGTCCTACGCCTTTTCCGGCGCTTTCGAACGGGTGTCGGCCGGGTTCCGGAACTGAGCCGCCGTCATCTCCGGCAACCGGCCCCGGTGCTGTCGCCGCGTCGGGCGGGCGGCGGTCAACCGCGTTGTACGGCACCCCGGAACAGGTGCTATTGTTCTTCTCGTTGCCCGGGCGATTAGCTCAGCGGGAGAGCACTTCGTTCACACCGAAGGGGTCACTGGTTCGATCCCAGTATCGCCCACCGGACACCATCGAGCCCCAACTGCCACGGCAGTTGGGGCTCGATGCGTTGGGCCGGGCGACCGCGCCGAGGCGCCGTCAGGTCAGGCCGCCGGGCGCAGCGGCCAGGAGCGGTCCACCTGCTCCTGGGCGCCGGACCGGTCGAACCAGGCCTGCAGGCCGCGGGCCTGGGCCGCGTGCCAGGCGGTCTGGCGCAGGTGCAGCTCGGCGGGCGGGAGCCCGAGCGCCGCGCTGTGCCGCTCGCCGAGCACCCGGACCAACTGCAGTGCCGCCAGGGCGTCCGCGCCCGCGTCGTGCGCGCCCTCCAGCGGGATCCCGTAGTGCGCGCACAGGTCGGTCAGGGTGCGGCGGCCCTTGCGGTACCGGTCGACGTGCTTGTCCAGCACCCGCGGATCGACCACCAGCAGCTGCGTGCCGGCCAGGTGGGCGGCCAGCGTGGTCCGGCCGTGCCGGCGCAACTCCCGGTCCAGCAGCGTCAGGTCGTACGGCGCGTTCATCACCACCAGCGGCACCCCGGCCCGGGCCTGGGCCGCGAGCGCGGTGGCTATCCGGTCGGTCACCTCGGCGGGCGGGCGGCCGTGCGCCCGCACCTGCTCGTCGGTGATGCCGTGCACGGCGCGGGCGCCGTCCGGGATCGGCACGCCCGGATCGGCCAGCCAACTCTCCCGCAGCACCGGGGCACCGGGCGCGGACTGCACGAGCAGGGCTGCGGAGACGATCCGGTCCTGTTCCACGTCCACACCGGTGGTCTCGGTGTCGAAGGAGGCGAGCGGACCCTCGTACCAACGGGAGAACTCTGTCATGACCACCCCTCACTTCCCCTGGGAACCCCCGGTCCCCGGACCGCCGCGCGCCGCCGCGAACTGACGGTGCGTCGGCGGACGGAACGGTTCCGACCAGGTGATACCCCTGGCTGGTACCGGCTCAACCCCGCCGGAGCAGGCGCGTCCGCGCCGCGGGCCGGCGGGGGAACGGCGGCGGAACAGCGGTGGGACAGGGTGCACGGTGGGACGGGTCGGATCGGTACCATCGGGGCAGCAGCACCAGCTGCGCCATCAGATCCACCACGTCAGGAGAGACCGGTGACGGACGTCCGGGTAATCATCAACCGCGAACCCGATCGGGAAGAGCGCGTGGTGACCACGGGCACCACGGCCGCCGAGCTCTTCGCCGACAACCGCGCCGTGATCGCGGCCCGGGTCGCCGGTGCGCTCAAGGACCTCAGCTACCCGCTGCAGGACGGCGACGAGGTCGAGCCGGTGGTGATCAGCGAGCCGGACGGCCTGAACATCCTGCGGCACTCCACCGCGCACGTGATGGCCCAGGCCGTGCAGGAGATCTTCCCCGAGGCCAAGCTCGGCATCGGCCCGCCGATCAAGGACGGCTTCTACTACGACTTCGACGTCGAGAAGCCGTTCCACCCCGATGACCTCAAGGCCGTCGAGAAGCGGATGCAGGAGATCATCAAGAAGGGCCAGAAGTTCGCCCGCCGGGTGGTCACCGACGAGTCCGCCCGCGAGGAGCTGGCCGGCGAGCCGTACAAGCTGGAGCTGATCGGCCTCAAGGGCTCCGCCGCGACCGCGGGCGAGGGTGCGGACGTCGAGGTGGGCGGCGGCGAGCTGACCATCTACGACAACCTGGACGCCAAGACCGGCGAGACCTGCTGGGGCGACCTCTGCCGCGGCCCGCACCTGCCGAGCACCCGGATGATTCCGGCGTTCAAGATCATGCGCTCGGCCGGCGCCTACTGGCGCGGCAGCGAGAAGAATCCGATGCTGCAGCGCATCTACGGCACCGCCTGGCCGACCAAGGACGAGCTGAAGGCGCACCTGGAGTTCCTGGAGGAGGCCGCCAAGCGCGACCACCGGAAGCTGGGCACCGAGCTGGACCTCTTCTCCATCCCCGAGGAGATCGGCTCCGGTCTGGCGGTCTTCCACCCCAAGGGCGGCGTGATGCGCCGGGCCATGGAGGACTACTCGCGCAAGCGGCACGAGGAGGCGGGCTACGAGTTCGTCTACACCCCGCACGCGACCAAGGGCACGCTGTTCGAGGTCTCGGGCCACCTGGACTGGTACGCCGACGGCATGTACCCGCCCATGAAGCTCGACGGCGAGAACGACTACTACCTCAAGCCGATGAACTGCCCGATGCACAACCTGATCTACCGCTCGCGCGGTCGGTCGTACCGCGAACTGCCGCTGCGGCTCTTCGAGTTCGGCACGGTCTACCGGTACGAGAAGTCGGGTGTGGTGCACGGTCTGACCCGGGCCCGCGGCTTCACCCAGGACGACGCGCACATCTACTGCACCAAGGAGCAGATGGCCGGCGAGCTGGACTCGCTGCTCACCTTCGTGCTGGACCTGCTGCGCGACTACGGCCTGACCGACTTCTACCTGGAGCTCTCGACCCGGGACCCGGAGAAATCGATCGGCTCGGACGAGGACTGGGAGGAGGCCACCGAGACGCTGCGCAAGGCGGCCGAGAAGCAGAACCTCGAGCTGGTCCTGGACCCGGAGGGTGCGGCCTTCTACGGCCCGAAGATCTCGGTGCAGGCGCGGGACGCGATCGGCCGCACCTGGCAGATGTCGACGATCCAGGTGGACTTCCAGCTGCCCAACCGGTTCGACCTGGAGTTCCAGGGCGCGGACGGCAACCGGCAGCGGCCGGTGATGATCCACCGCGCGCTGTTCGGCTCGATCGAGCGCTTCTTCGCGGTGCTGCTGGAGCACTACGCGGGTGCGATGCCGCCGTGGCTGGCGCCGGTGACGGTGGTCGGCATCCCGATCACCGACGAGCACGTGCCGTACCTCCAGGAGGTCGCGGCGGAGCTGAAGAAGCACGGTGTGCGGGTCGAGGTGGACGCCTCGGACGACCGGATGCAGAAGAAGATCCGGAACGCGCAGAAGAACAAGATCCCGTTCATGCTGATCGCCGGGAACGACGACGTCGAGGCCGGTGCGGTGAGCTTCCGCTACCGCAACGGTGAGCAGAAGAACGGCGTGGCCCGCGACGAAGCGGTCCGCGAGATCGTTGACGCCGTGCAGCGCCGCATTCAGGTGTGACATCGGCCCCGCGTTCGCGGGGTCACGGGGTGGACTCCTCCAAGAGGAGTCCACCCCGTTCCTGTCGGCCCGGGCGTTGGGCCGAATATGCTGATCAGCATGACGAGTGAGCCGGAACTGCAGCAGGGCGTCGGGGAGCCGGACGGCTTCCGGCGCCTGTGGACCCCCCACCGGATGGCGTACATCCAGGGTGAGAACAAGCCCACCGGGCCCGCCCCCGACGACGGGTGTCCGTTCTGCACGATCCCCTCGCTGAGCGACGAGGACGGGCTGATCGTCACCCGCGGCGCGCACGTGTTCGCGGTGCTCAACCTCTACCCGTACAACGGCGGCCACCTGATGGTGGTCCCGTACCGGCACGTGGCCGACTACACCGGGCTGACCGACGAGGAGACGGTGGAGCTGGCCAAGCTGACCAAGCAGGCGATGACCGCGCTGCGGGCGGCCTCCGGGGCGCACGGGTTCAACATCGGGATGAACCAGGGCGGGGCGGCCGGCGCCGGGATCGCCGCGCACCTGCACCAGCACGTGGTGCCGCGGTGGGGCGGGGACACCAACTTCATGCCGGTGGTGGGCCACACCAAGGTGCTGCCGCAGCTGCTGGCGGACACCCGCAAGATGCTGGCCGAGGCCTGGCCGCAGGACTGAGCGGCCGACGGGCGCGGGGGGGGGGGGGGGGGGGGCGGCGGCGCGCGGCCGGGGGGGGGGGGGGCGGGGCCCCCCCGGGCGCGG
>NZ_JBIAGU010000014.1:0-40908 GCF_042869935.1 Kitasatospora sp. NPDC006697 | reverse complement strand
TGCGTCTCGCCCCACCCCTTGTGGCGCGGCCGGCGCCGCGGCCCGTGGGCGGCGCGGCCGCGGGGGGGGGCCCGGGGGCGGCCGGGGCGGCGGCCCCCCGCGGCCGTTGAGGAGAACCGTCACCAGGCGTCGTACTGGTCCGACTTGGACGGCCGGGCGCCCTGCAGTTCGCCCCTCATGCCGAGCGAGCGGCCGGTGAACCGCTCCACGTTGACGTCGTGGTCGGCCAGGAAGTCGATGGTGGCGGCGAGCACGGCGCTGACCACCGGGCTGGCGATCCGGATCGAGTCGTCGGCCATGAACCGGTTGCCCCAGGGGGCGCTGGCCCAGGCGTGCCGCAGTCCGAAGGGCTCCGGCAGCTTCATCGTGCCGCCCAGCCAGGCGAGCAGGCCGGGGGACCAGAGGAAGGGCGCGCGCAGGGCCTGGCGGACCACCTCGATGTTGTCCACCAGCGGGAGCTGGATGGTCCGCTCCTCCCAGAACTTGCCGGTCTTGGCCACGGTCCGCTCCCGGGGCTTCGGCTTGTCGCCGAAGGCGCCGTTGATCGGGCCGAGGGTGTGGCCGGCCACCGAGATCCGCAGGGTGTTGGCGATCGCGGTGACGGTGACGGTGACGCTGACGATCAGCTGGCCCCTGTTGAGCACGAACTGGGTGCCCAGGTAGTGGCGCGGGCCGTCCTTGCCGAAGTCCTGCTGGTTGGCGATGGTGGCGACGGCGTGGTCGCGCATCCGCGGACCGTCCATGTCGGCGCCGCTGGGCCGGCCGATCTCGTCGGCGCCGGCGCCGATGGAGCTGATCACCCACTGCTCGACGGTGGCGCCGGGGACGGCGCCGTTGGCCACGTGGCTGCGGCCGAAGGTGCCGTTGAGCCGGTCGGTGATCTTCTTCACCAGGTCCCAGGTGTGGAAGGTGCGGAACTCCTCGAAGCCCTCGGCGGGCCGGAGGTCCTCCACCATGTCCCAGGTGCCCCAGCGGCGGCCGAGGCCGAGTATGCCGTTGACGCCGGCGTAGTGCAGCACGTTGGTGTGCTGCTCCAGCACCAGCTGGGTCAGGCCCTCCTTGAGCGCCGCGGCCTTCTTGTCGTTCTCGTGCCGGGGCACGGCGGCGGGCAGCACGGCGGCGCCGAGGTTGCCGTCGAGCACGCCGGACCAGCGGGCGCGCAGCTCCTTGACCGACTTGACGACTATCCGCTTGGCCAGGAACCAGCCGAGCAGCGGGACCAGCATGGTGATCCGGAGGTAGAGCGAGGCGAAACCGACGAAGGGCGGGCGCCAGGCGAGCAGGCCGGTGAGGGCGAGCGGGACCAGCCAGACCAGGGTGCTGACGAGTCCGCCCCGCCTGCCGCCGGCCTGGAACTGGCGCAGCCGGACCGCGCCGAGCCAGATCAGCGTGCCGGGCAGGAAGAGCACGCCGCAGAGCACCGTGACGAGCATCAGCCGCTTGTCCCGCTCGGCGCGCAACTCCTCTGCGGCCAGGCAGTGTTCGACCACCAACCGGGGTTCGATGCCGTAGGCGGGCACCAGCGGTTTGCGCCCCTTGCCGAGGGTGCGGCCGATGACGGCCTTGCTGAAGGCCTCGCCGAGGTTGGGGCGGAACAGGGTGTGCCAGCCGGTCTTGCCGACCACGCCGTCCTGGACCTTGGCGACGAAGCCGTCCAGGTCGTCGTCGCGGTAGGCGGTCGCCGAGAGCATCTGGGTGACGGCAGTCTGCGGGCCGGCGTCCGTGCGGGGTATCTGCGCACCCGGAGTCATGTCGAGCTTGGCCATGGCAGCCTCCCCTCCCTCCGTGTCAGCGGCAGGTTACCGTGCCCGTGGGGCCTTGTGGCGATGATCGTCTGAAGTACCGTCACCTGGGGGTGACGCTTTCCGTCAGGTTCCTTCCCCCGTGTGACGCGGTTCGATCCCGATGGGGCAGGATCGGTGGTATGAGTCTTCCGGAACCACTGCTGGTCTTCGACGGCGACTGCGCGTTCTGCTCCTCCTGCGTCCGGGCGGCGGAGCGGTGGCTGCCGGGCGGTTGGGCGGCGCGGCCGTGGCAGTTCACCGAACTGGCGGAGCTGGGGCTGACCGAGGAGCGGGCGCAGCGGGAGGTGCTGTGGGTCACTCCGGCGGGGGAGGTGTACGGCGGCGCGCAGGCGGCGGCGAAGCTGTTGCTGCGGGCCGGCGGCGGCTGGGCCTACCTGGGCGGGGTGCTGCGGCTGGCGCCGGTGCGGCCGGTGGCGGGTCTGGTGTACCGGTGGGTGTCGCGCAACCGGCACCGGATGCCGGGGGGTACGGCGGCCTGTGCGCTGCCGCGGCGGGGGTGAGCGGCCGGTGGTGCCGCTGAGCAGGGCGGCCGATCGGGTGTGCGGCGGCCGGGAGGGGTCGGTGGCCTGGATACCATGGGTTCCGCCGGGTGGCTGATCCGCCCGGATGCCCGGTGCTGCCGCTGACGGCCGCCGGTGCTTCAGACCGGTAGTGAGATCGGAGCGGTCGGGAAGGCCATGCTCAACAAATACGCGCGTGCCTTCTTCACACGTGTGCTGACCCCGTTCGCCGCGCTGCTGCTGCGCCTGGGGGTGAGCCCGGACGCGGTGACGCTGATCGGCACGGCCGGGTCGGTGGCCGGTGCGCTGGTGTTCTTCCCGCGCGGGGAGTTCTTCTGGGGCGTGATCACGGTCACGCTGTTCATCTTCTCGGACCTGGTGGACGGGAACATGGCCCGCCAGGCGGGCACCTCCAACAAGTGGGGGGCGTTCCTGGACTCGACGCTGGACCGGGTGGCCGATGCGGCGATCTTCGGTGGTCTGGCGCTCTGGTACTCGGGCCAGGGGAACAACGACCTGATGTGCGCTGTGGCGGTGTTCTGCCTGGCGAGCGGCCAGGTGGTCTCGTACACCAAGGCGCGGGCGGAGAGCCTGGGGCTGCCCTGCGACGTGTCGGGTCTGGTGGAGCGGGCGGAGCGGCTGGTGATCAGCCTGACCTGCGCGGGTCTGGCGGGGCTGCACAAGTTCGGGGTTCCCTACATCGAGTGGCTGCTGCCGGTGGCGCTCTGGGTGGTGGCGGTGGGCAGCCTGGTGACAGTGCTGCAGCGGATGCTGACGGTGCGCCGGGAGGCCTTCGAGGAGCTGCGGCGCACCAGCCGGGAGGGTTGAGATGGCGGAGCGGGACGGTTCGGCGGCGAGCGGGGGGCTGCGCGCGCGGGCGGTGGACGCGGGGTTCGCGGCGGCCTGGGCGGTGCTGAAGGTGATGCCGGAGCCGATGGCGCGGGGCCTGGGCACGCTGGTGGCGGACTTCACCTGGCGGCGGCAGGGCAAGGGGGTGCGGCAGCTGGAGGCGAACCTGGCCCGGGTGCGGCCGCGGGCCTCGTACCTGGAGCTGCGGGAGCTGTCGCGGGCCGGGATGCGCTCCTACCTGCGGTACTGGATGGAGGCGTTCCGGCTGCCGGCCTGGGACGACCGGCGGATCTCGGGTGCGCTGCGGGTGGAGGGCCGGGAGCACCTGGAGGCGGCGATGGCGGCCGGCCGGGGCACGGTGCTGGCGCTGCCGCACATGGGGAACTGGGACCTGGCGGGTGCCTGGGTGGTGCGGCACTGCGGCTACCCGTTCACGACGGTGGCGGAGCGGTTGAAGCCGGAGGCGCTGTTCGAGCGGTTCGTGGCGTACCGCGAGGGCCTGGGCATGGAGGTGCTGGCGCTGACCGGCAGCGACCTGTCGGTGATCGCCACGCTGGCGCAGCGGCTGCGGGCGGGGAAGCTGGTCTGCCTGGTGGGGGACCGGGACCTGTCGGAGGCGGGGGTGCCGGTGGAGTTCTTCGGTGAGGCGACCCGGATGCCGGCGGGACCGGCGGCGCTGGCGCAGCGCACGGGTGCGGCGCTGCTGCCGGTCTCGCTCTGGTACGAGGGCGAGGTGATGGGAGCCCGGATCCACCCGCCGGTGGAGGTGCCGGCGGAGGTCGACAAGAAGACGGCGAAGGCGCTGATGACGCAGGCGATGGCGGACATCTGGGCGGCGGAGATCGACCGGCATCCGCAGGACTGGCACATGCTGCAGAAGTTCTGGATCGCGGACCTGCCGAAGGCGGCGGCCCGGACGGGCCGGGAGCCGGCGGCGGAGGCGGCCTCGTGAGGATCGGGATCGTCTGCCCGTACGACTGGGACGTGCCGGGCGGGGTGCAGTTCCACATCCGCGACCTGGCGGAGCACCTGATCGGGCGCGGGCACAAGGTGTCGGTGCTGGCGCCGGCCGATGACGAGGCGAAGCTGCCGCCGTACGTGGTCTCGGCCGGGCGGTCGGTGGCGGTGCCGTACAACGGGTCGGTGGCCCGGCTGAGCTTCGGCATCATCTCGGCGACCCGGGTGCGGCGCTGGCTGCGGGACGGCGGGTTCGACATCCTGCACGTGCACGAGCCGGCCTCGCCGAGCCTGTCGATGCTGGCGGGGTGGGCGGCGACGGGGCCGATGGTGGCGACCTTCCACACCTCGAACCCGCGGTCGCGGGTGATGATCGCGGCCTCGCCGATCCTGCAGCCGATCTTCGAGAAGATCGACGCGCGGATCGCGGTGAGCGAGTACGCCCGGCGGACCCTGGTGGAGCACCTGGGCGGGGACGCGGTGGTGATCCCGAACGGGGTGGACGTCTCGTTCTTCGCGCAGGCGCGGCCGGAGCCGCGCTGGACGGGGAAGACGATCGGGTTCATCGGGCGGATCAACGAGCCGCGCAAGGGCCTGCCGGTGCTGCTGGCGGCGCTGCCGAAGATCCTGGAGGCGCATCCGGACGCGCGGCTGCTCGTGGCGGGCAAGGGGGACGAGGCGGAGGCGGCGGAGCTGCTGGCGCCGGAGGTGCGGGCCCGGGTGGAGTTCCTGGGGATGGTGAGCGACGAGGAGAAGGCCCGGCTGCTGCGCAGCGTGGACCTGTACGTGGCGCCGAACACCGGGGGCGAGAGCTTCGGGATCATCCTGGTGGAGGCGATGTCGGCGGCGGCCGCGGTGCTGGCCAGCGATCTGGACGCGTTCGCGCAGGTGCTGGACGGCGGCCGGGCGGGGGAGCTGTTCCCGGTGGAGGACGCCGGGGCGCTGGCGGCGGCCGCGGTGCGGCTGCTGGACGATCCGGTGCGGCTGGCGGAGCTGCGGGCGGCCGCGGCGGAGCACGTCACCAGGTTCGACTGGTCGGTGGTGGGCGCGGACATCCTGGCGGTGTACGAGACGGTGGCGGACGGGGTGGGCGGCACCTCGGCGGGGCCGAAGGTGCGCGAGGACGAGAACGGTTCGCGGTTGCGGCGGGTGGGTCCGGCCCGGGACTGAGTGCCCGGGCCGGGTGCCCGGGGTCAGTGCAGGTGGATCACCTTGTGCATGCCGAGGAAGGCGTGCGGCAGGCCGGAGTGGTCGTCGGGCACGAAGCAGAGCAGCACGTAGTCGCCCGCGGGCAGCTTGTCGGGGTGGATCACGGCGTCGTGGTCGGGGGAGATGGCGCTGAGGCCGACCGGGACGCCGGTGAACGGCGGGGGCGGCGGCGGGGTGCCGCCGAGGATCGCGTCGAAGTAGGCCTGCACCTGGGCGTCGGTGGTGCCGGGGGCGACCGGCTGGATCTCCATCTCGTGCAGCTCGGGGGAGGCGTTGTGGACGAAGATTCCGCCGTTGGCGTCGTCCACGTCCTCGGCCTGGAAGCGCGGGCCGGCGGCGGTGTCGTGCTGGATGACGATCTCGTGCGGGAAGTGCGGCAGGTGGTAGCCGGCGTCCTCGCAGAGCTCGATCTTCTTGACCGGCGGCGGGCTGTCGGGGTGGGCCAGGAAGGAGGTGAAGTCGAGCAGGTAGATCGGGCCGGCCGAGATGTCCTCGGAGAGGATCGCCGGGACGTCGGGCCGCGCCAGGCCGCCGCCGAGGGCTTCGGCCTCGTCGCGGACCTTGGTGATCGCGGCGGCGGCGGTGGCCGGGTCCTGGCTGACGGCGCCGGCCAGGTCGACGAGCACCTGGTCGATGGTGGTCCCTGCGTGCGGGCGCAGGATCTGGAGCTGACGGCCGTTCGGGTCGTCGGTGGCGATCCGGAAGGTGACGGTGCCGCCGGGGTGGTCGTCCGGGGCCTGGATGACGCCGTCGGTGTTGAGCTGGACGTGGACGACGAAGCCCTCGTGGCCGGGTGCGTCGGCGCGGGCGACGCCGGTGGCGCCGAGTGCGGTGGCGATTGCCAGGGCGGCGACGGCCGCGCTCCTCGCGCTGCGGCGCAGCAGAGCGGTGCTCATGCGGGTCCTTTCGGTGGTGGTTTGCCCCCCTTTGGGTCCTTACTGAACAGATCAGCAGACTGACGGATCATCAGCCAGGCGCCATGCGGGGGACTGGTACCGGATGGCGTAGTGGCCGGTCGCGGGCCGGTAGCGTGGCCCCTCATGACCGATTGGATCTGGGCCGGCGTGGCCGTGGTGCTGTTCGCCGTCTACCTGAGCTGGACCGCCGGGCGGCTGGACCGGCTGCACGCGCGGCTGGACACGGCCAGGGCGGCGCTGGACGCGCAGCTGCTGCGGCGGGCCTCGGTGGCACAGGAGCTGGCCACCTCCTCGCTGCTGGACCCGGCGACCTCGATCGTGCTGTACGAGGCCTCGCACGCGGCCCGGCAGGCGGCGGAGGAGCAGCGGGAGGTGGCGGAGAGCGAGCTGAGCCAGGCGCTGCGGGCGGTGTTCGAGGAGCCGGAGCAGGTGGCGGAGCTGCGGGCGGCGCCGGGCGGCGAGGAGGTGCTGGACGACCTGACCTCGGCGGTGCGCCGGGTGCCGATGGCCCGGCGGTTCCACAACGACGCGGTGCGGGCGGCGCGGGCGCTGCGGACGCACCGGATCGTGCGGTACTTCCGGCTGGCCGGGCGGGCGCCGTTCCCGATGGCGTTCGAGATGGACGACGAGGCTCCGGCCGGGTTGGTGCCGCAAGGTTCGCCCGCGTAGCGTCGGCCGCTATCGGCCTGTTTGTCGATGAGGACGGGCCGGTCTGGACCGGGTGGCGCATCGGATCGGGCTTTTCACCGCCTACCATGGGGCGATAGCACACCGGTTCGTCTTCGAGTGAGGTCTTACGTGTCCACCAGCACTCCCGCTTCCGCCGACCAGCCGCAGATCGGCACCGCCCGGGTCAAGCGCGGCATGGCCGAGCAGCTCAAGGGCGGTGTGATCATGGACGTGGTCAACGCCGAGCAGGCCAAGATCGCGGAGGACGCCGGTGCCGTCGCCGTCATGGCGCTGGAGCGCGTCCCCGCCGACATCCGCAAGGACGGCGGCGTGGCCCGGATGTCCGACCCGGACATGATCGAGGGCATCATCGGCGCGGTCTCCATCCCGGTGATGGCCAAGTCCCGGATCGGCCACTTCGTCGAGGCCCAGGTCCTGCAGGCGCTCGGCGTCGACTACATCGACGAGTCCGAGGTGCTGACCCCGGCCGACGAGGTCAACCACTCGGACAAGTGGGCGTTCACCACCCCCTTCGTCTGCGGTGCCACCAACCTGGGCGAGGCGCTGCGCCGGATCGCCGAGGGTGCGGCCATGATCCGCTCCAAGGGCGAGGCCGGCACCGGCAACGTGGTCGAGGCCGTGCGCCACATGCGCCAGATCAACTCCGACATCCGCCGCCTGACCACGCTGGACGAGAACGAGCTCTACGTCGCGGCGAAGAACCTGCAGGCCCCGTACGAGCTGGTCAAGGAGGTCGCGCAGCTGGGCAAGCTCCCGGTCGTGCTGTTCTCCGCCGGCGGTGTGGCCACCCCGGCCGACGCCGCGCTGATGATGCAGCTGGGTGCCGAGGGCGTGTTCGTCGGCTCCGGCATCTTCAAGTCGGGCGACCCGGCCAAGCGCGCCGCCGCCGTGGTGAAGGCCACCACCTTCTTCGACGACCCGAAGGTGATCGCGGACGTCTCCCGCGGTCTCGGCGAGGCGATGGTCGGCATCAACTGCGACACCCTGCCGGAGACCGAGCGCTACGCCAACCGCGGCTGGTAGTCCCGGCCCCGCGCTCCTTCGTCGGCCCGCCGCGCGCACCCTCCGGGCGCGGCGGGCCGACCTGCTTCTCCCCATACCTACCGAGCAGAAGAGGTAGTCACCCGTGTCCACCCGCACCGCAGTCATCGGCGTCCTGGCCCTGCAGGGCGACGTCCGCGAGCACCAGATAGCGCTGGCCGAGGCCGACGCGCTGGCCCGTCCGGTCCGCCGGGCCGAGGAGCTGGCCGAGGTCGACGGTCTGGTGATCCCCGGCGGGGAGTCCACCACCATGTCCAACCTGGCGCTCTCCTTCGGCCTGATGGAGCCGCTGCGCGCCCGGGTGGCGGAGGGCATGCCGGTCTACGGCTCCTGCGCGGGCATGATCATGCTCGCGGAGAAGATCCTGGACGGCCGGGACGACCAGCAGACCATCGGCGGCATCGACATGACGGTGCGCCGCAACGCCTTCGGGCGGCAGAACGAGTCCTTCGAGTCGGCGATCGACGTCAAGGGCTTCGACAGCGCGGTGCACGGCGTCTTCATCCGGGCCCCCTGGGTGGAGTCGGTGGGCGCGGGCGTCGAGGTGCTGGCCGAGCTGCCGGCCGCGGACGGCGCGGAGGCGCGGATCGTGGCGGTTCGGCAGGGGAACCTGCTGGCCACCTCGTTCCACCCGGAGCTGACCGGCGACCACCGGGTGCACCGGCTGTTCGTCTCGATGGTCCAGGAAGCGCTCGCCGCCCGGGGCTGACCGGGTGCCCGGGGCGCTGCCCCGACACCGGTAGGATCTCCTCTGTTTCATTTCCCTTTGGCGACGTAAAGGAGCTGGTGATGTCCGGCCACTCTAAGTGGGCTACCACCAAGCACAAGAAGGCCGTGATCGACGCCAAGCGCGGCAAGCTCTTCGCCAAGATGATCAAGAACATCGAGGTGGCGGCCAAGACCGGTGGGCCCGACCCGTCCGGCAACCCGACGCTCTACGACGCCATCCAGAAGGCGAAGAAGAGCTCGGTCCCGATCGACAACATCAACCGCGCGGTCAAGCGCGGTGGCGGTCTGGAGGCCGGCGGCGCCGACTACTCGACCATCATGTACGAGGGATACGGCCCGAACGGCGTCGCGGTGCTGATCGAGTGCCTGACCGACAACCGCAACCGCGCGGCCTCCGACGTCCGGGTCGCGATGACCCGCAACGGCGGCTCGATGGCCGACCCGGGCTCGGTCTCCTACCTGTTCGCCCGCAAGGGCCAGGTGATCGTCCCCAAGGCCGACGGCGTGGACGAGGACAAGGTGCTCGAGGTCGTGCTCGAGGCCGACCTGGACGTCGAGGTCAACGACCTCGGCGACACCCTCGAGGTGGTCTCCGACCCCAGCGACCTGGTCACCGTGCGCTCCGCGCTGGTGGACGCCGGCCTGGACTACGACTCGGCCGAGTCGCCGTTCATGCCCAGCATGCAGGTCGAGCTGGACGTGGACGGCGCCCGCAAGATCTTCAAGCTGATCGACGCCCTCGAGGACAGCGACGACGTGCAGAACGTCTTCGCCAACTTCGACATCCCGGACGAGGTCGGCGCGCAGCTCGACGCCGAGTGACACCTGCTCCACCCACCGGCCCGGCGGTCCGTCAGGACCGCCGGGCCGGTGTCGTCGCGGGGGCTGTCGGTACCGGCGGCTAGGGTCTGACCAGGCAACGACTGCGTGGAGGGCGGGAGCGTGCGGGTACTGGGTGTCGACCCGGGGCTGACCAGGTGCGGGGTCGGCGTGGTGGAGGGGACGCCGGGCCGCCAGCTGCGGATGCTCGGGGTCGGCGTGGTGCGCACCCCGGTGGACGCCGAGGTGCCGCTGCGGCTGCTGGCCGTGGAGGAGGGCCTGGAGCGCTGGCTGGACGAGCACCGCCCGGAGCTGGTCGCCATCGAGCGGGTCTTCGCCCAGCACAACGTGAGCACCGTGATGGGCACCGCGCAGGCCAGCGCGGTCGCCATGCTCTGCGCCAGCCGGCGCGGCATCCCGGTGGCCCTGCACACCCCCAGCGAGGTCAAGGCGGCCGTCACCGGCTCCGGCCGGGCCGACAAGGCCCAGGTCACGACGATGGTGACCCGGCTGCTGCGGCTGGCCGAGCCGCCCAAGCCGGCCGACGCGGCGGACGCGCTGGCCCTGGCGATCTGCCACATCTGGCGCGGCAGCGCGAACGACAGGATCGCGGCGGCGCTGGCCCGCACCGCCGCCCCCCGAGGCAAGGAGTACCGCCCGTGATCGCCTTCGTTCAGGGCCCGGTCGCGGCCATCTCGGCCGGCACCGCCGTGGTCGAGGTCGGCGGGGTCGGCATGGCGGTGCAGTGCACCCCCACCACGCTGGCCGCGCTGCGGCTCGGCGAGCCGGCCCGGCTGGCCACCTCCCTGGTGGTCCGGGAGGACTCGCTCACCCTCTACGGCTTCGCCGACGACGACGAGCGGGCCACCTTCGAGGTGCTGCAGGCCGCGCCCGGGGTCGGGCCCCGGCTGGCCCAGGCGATGCTCGGGGTGCACAGCCCGGAGGCGCTGCGGATCGCGGTGGCCCAGGGCGACGAGCGGGCGCTGATCAAGGTGCCCGGGATCGGCAAGGCCAAGGCGGCCAAGCTGCTGCTGGAGTACAAGGACAAACTGGGCGCGCCGCACGGCACCGTGCCGGTGCAGAGCGCGCCGGTCGCGGCCGGTCCCGCGCCCTGGCAGGACCAGCTGCACGCCGCGCTGGTCGGCCTGGGCTACGCTCCGCGCGAGGCCGAGGAGGCGGTCGCCGCCGTCACCCCGGAGGCGGAGGCCCAGCAGCGCACCGACGTCGGCGCACTGCTGAAGTCCGCGCTGCGGACGCTGAGCCGGGCCCGCTGACCCGCCGCCCGGCGATCTGACCCTTCATCAACGTGTCGACATGGAGCCAGTTCTGATGAGCCCGTACGACTCCGACCCCCTGGGGGACCGGCTGGTCGGTGCCGCCGCCGAGGACGCGGACCAGGCGGTGGAGGCGGCGCTGCGGCCCAAGCAGCTGGACGAGTTCATCGGCCAGGAGCGGGTCCGCGAGCAGCTGTCGCTGGTGCTCCGGGCGGCCCGCAAGCGCGGCAGCGCGCCCGACCACGTGCTGCTCTCCGGCCCGCCCGGACTGGGCAAGACCACCCTGTCCATGATCATCGCCGCCGAGCTGAACGCGCCGATCCGGATCACCTCCGGCCCGGCCATCCAGCACGCCGGCGACCTGGCCGCGATCCTCTCCTCGCTGACCGAGGGCGAGGTGCTCTTCCTGGACGAGATCCACCGGATGTCCCGTCCCGCGGAGGAGATGCTCTACATGGCGATGGAGGACTTCCGGGTCGACGTGATCGTCGGCAAGGGCCCCGGCGCCACCGCGATCCCGCTGGAGCTGCCGCCGTTCACCCTGGTCGGGGCGACCACCAGGGCCGGCCTGTTGCCGCCGCCGCTGCGCGACCGGTTCGGCTTCACCGGCCACATGGAGTTCTACGCCCCCGCCGAGCTGGAGCGGGTGGTGGTCCGCTCGGCCGCCCTGCTGGACGTGGAGATCGACCCGGCCGGCGCCGCCGAGATCGCCGGCCGCTCCCGGGGCACGCCGCGGATCGCCAACCGGCTGCTGCGCCGGGTCCGGGACTACGCCCAGGTCGAGCACGACGGGGTGATCACCGCCGCGATCGCCGGCACCGCGCTGCGGGTCTACGAGGTGGACGAGCGCGGTCTGGACCGGTTGGACCGGGCGGTGCTGCACGCCCTGCTGCGGCTGTTCGGCGGCGGCCCGGTGGGCCTGTCCACGCTGGCCGTCGCGGTGGGGGAGGAGGCCGAGACGGTCGAGGAGGTGGCCGAGCCGTTCCTGGTCCGCGAGGGTCTGCTGGCCCGCACCCCGCGCGGCCGGATCGCCACCGCCGCGGCCTGGCAGCACCTGGGCCTGACCCCGCCCCCGCAGACGCCCGCGGGGCGTGGCGCGCTGCCCGGGCAGCAGCAGTTCTTCGGGGCGGAACCGGTCGTCGGCGAAGGCCCGGAGCGAGCCACGGAGAACTGACCCGGCCGCAGACTCGCCACCTTCGGCGGCATGATGCGATGCTTGGCGTTGTCCGATCAGAGCGGGTCTCCTAGACTTCGCCGGACCGTACCGTCTCACTGGCGGGACGACCATCGCCACTGGCCAGCCTCCCGGCCGGGCCCTCTAAGGACATTTCTGCTGTGAGTCTCATCATCCTCGTCCTCCCGATCGCCGTGATGTTCCTGCTGTTCCGGTCGCAGAAGAAGCGACAGGCGCAGGCCCAGACGACGCAGTCGGCCATGGTTCCGGGCTCCGCCGTCCGTACGATCGGCGGCCTCTACGCCACCGTCAAGTCGATCGGCGACTCGACCGTGGAGCTGGAGATCGCGCCCGGTGTCTTCACCCACTTCGCGAAGAACGCCATCGCCGCGGTGATCGACCCCCAGGAGTACGACGAGATCATCAACGGCCGTCCCGCCGAGGACGAGGCCGCGGAGCTCGCGGACTCCGAGGCCGACGCGGTCGACGCCGAGCAGACCGACGCGGCCGAGGCCGTCGAGGACAGCATCAGCCTGGAGAAGGCCGGCGAGAAGACCGCCAAGTAGTACCCCCACGGCACGCAGCACCCGTCAGGCTGCATTACTTCACGGTTGTCCGCGGCCGGCACCGCCCACCTGCAGCTCCCGCAGGCGGGCGGTGCTGAATCCAGCGGCATGGGACAGGGAGAAACGAGCAAGGTGGCAACACCCAAGTCGCGTCCGCGCGACGGTTACCCGGGGCGGGCGCTGGCCCTCATCCTGGTCGTGGCCGTCGGACTGGTCGCCCTCATGTTCGGGACGGGCCACAGGACGCCTCGCCTCGGGATCGACCTCGCAGGTGGGACCAGCATCACGCTGACCGCCACCTCGAAGGACAAGGCCGCGATCAACCAGACCAACATGGACACCGCGGTCAGCATCATCCAGAAGCGAGTCAACGCTTTCGGTGTCTCCGAGGCCGAGGTCCAGACCCAGGGGAACGACAACATCGTCGTCAACATCCCCAAGGGCACCAACAGCCAGCAGGCCGCCGAGCAGGTCGGCACCACCGCGCAGCTCTACTTCCGCCCGGTGATCACCTACCAGCCCTCCGGCGTGCCCGCCGCCAGCCCGTCGCCCAGCGGCTCCGCCTCCGGCAGCGCTTCGCCGAGCGCCGCGGCCTCCGGTAGCCCCTCGGCCGCCGCCTCGGCCGCTCCCAGCGCCTCCGGCAGCCCCTCGGCCGCCGCGAGTCCCAGTGCCAGTGCCAGCGCCACCAAGGCCGGCCGTGCCGTCACCGATGCGCTGAAGGCCGATGCCGCCTCCCCGTCCGCGGCCGCCTCGCCGTCGGCCCCGGCCGCCGCCTCCGCGGCCCCGAGCTCCTCGGCCTCCGCGCCCTCGATGGCCGTGCCGAGCGCCAGCCCGAGCGCCGACGCCGCGGCCCAGGCCGCCATCGCCGCCCAGTTCCAGGCCCTGGACTGCTCCAAGCAGGACCAGCGCAAGGACTACCAGACCGACCCGGCGCAGCCGACCGTCGCCTGCTCGTACGACGCCGAGAGCGGCGTCTACAACAAGTTCGTCCTGGGCCCGGTCGCGGTCACCGGCAAGGACGTCTCCAAGGCCGCCGCGGGCTACGACACCCAGCGCGCCGCCGGGTGGGAGGTCCAGCTGACCTTCAACGACAAGGGCTCCAAGGACTTCGCGACCACCACCGGCCAGCTCGCCACCCAGCAGGCCCCGGCCAACGAGTTCGCGATCGTGCTGGACGGCAAGGTCGTCTCGCACCCCTACGTCTCGCAGTCGATCACCGGCGGCAACGCGGTGATCTCCGGCTCCTTCACCCAGGAGCAGGCCAGCAGCCTCTCCAACGTGCTCAGCTACGGCGCGCTGCCGCTGAGCTTCGACAAGAGCGACGTCACCACCGTCTCCGCCGCGCTCGGCGGCGACCAGCTGCACGCCGGCCTGCTGGCCGGTGCGATCGGCCTGGCGCTGGTGGTCATCTACTCGCTGGTCTACTACCGGGGCCTGGGCCTGGTCTCGATCGCCGGTCTGGTGGTCTCCGCCATCCTGACCTACGCGATCATGACCCTGCTGGGAGCCAGTATCGGGTTCGCGCTCAACCTCCCCGCGGTCTGCGGTGCGATCGTCGCGATCGGCATCACGGCGGACTCGTTCATCGTCTACTTCGAACGGATCCGCGACGAGGTCCGCGAGGGCTCGCCGCTGCGGCCGGCCGTGCAGCGGGCCTGGCCCCGGGCCCGGCGCACCATCCTGGTCTCGGACTTCGTCTCCTTCCTCTGTGCCGCGGTGCTCTACGTGGTCTCGGTCGGCAAGGTCCAGGGCTTCGCCTTCACCCTGGGGCTCACCACCCTGCTCGACATCGTGGTGATCTTCCTCTTCACCAAGCCGCTGATCACGCTGCTGGCGCGGAAGAAGTTCTTCGCCGAGGGCCACCCGTGGTCCGGTCTCGACCCGAAGCGGCTGGGCGCCCGCCCGCCGCTGCGCAGCAGCCGTCGTCGCACCACCTCCACCGCCGTCAAGGAGGCATGACGCAATGTCACGCTTCAGCAACCTCGGCCACCGGCTCTACCGGGGCGACGTCAGCTTCGACTTCGTCGGGCGCCGCAAGCTCTGGTACAGCATCTCCGGCGCGATCGTGCTGGTGGCCGTGGTCGGCCTCGCCACGGTCGGCCTGCACCTGGGCATCGAGTTCAAGGGCGGCTCGGTCTACACCGTGACCAAGCCGGGCCTGTCGGTCAGCCAGGCGCAGGACGAGATCGACAAGATCACCGGCGACTCCACCGCCCAGGTGCAGGCCACCGGTGACGGCAAGATCCGGATCCAGGTCAGCTCGACCGAGAAGGTGTCCTCGGACACCGTGGTCAAGTCGCTGACCACCGACCTGGGCGTGCCGGCCTCCGCCATCGACGCCCAGGTGGTCGGCCCCAGCTGGGGCCACCAGATCTCCCAGAAGGCGCTGCTCGGCCTGATCATCTTCATGGTCCTGGTCACCGCCTACCTGGCGATCGCCTTCGAGTGGCAGATGGCGCTCTCGGCGCTGGTCGCGCTGATCCACGACCTGCTGATCACCATCGGCGTCTACGCCGTGGTCGGCTTCGAGGTCACCCCCGGTACGGTGATCGGCTTCCTCACCATCCTCGGTTACTCGCTCTACGACACGGTCGTCGTCTTCGACACCGTGAAGGAGAACACCAAGGGCCTCGAGAAGCAGAACAGGCTCACCTACAGCGAGGCGGCCAACGCCGGCCTCAACCAGACCCTGGTGCGCTCGCTCAACACCACCGTGGTGGCGCTGCTGCCGGTGGCCGCGCTGCTCTTCATCGGCGGCGGCCTGCTCGGCGCCGGCACCCTGAACGACATCTCGCTGGCGCTGTTCATCGGCCTCTCGGCCGGTGCCTACTCCTCGATCTGCGTCGCCACCCCGCTGCTGGCGTTCCTCAAGGAGCAGAGCCCGCAGATGAAGGCGCTCAGCAAGCGGGTCGCCCAGCGGCGCGCGGCGGACGCCAAGGCGGCCGCGGCCAAGGCCGAGGCGGGCGAGCCGGCGGACGAGCCGGTCGCTGCGGCCGAGGACGCCGTCGTGGACGGTGTCGCGGCGGGTATGGTCGGTCAGCGCAACCAGCCGGTGAGCCGGGCCCGGGGCAAGGGCCGTCCCTCCGGCAAGCGCTGAACCCCGTACCCCTCCGAAGAAAGACCAACACGTGACCGACACCGCCTTGGCCGACCTGCTCAACAGCCGGATCCGGGACGTGCCCGACTACCCGAAGCCGGGGGTGCTGTTCAAGGACATCGCCCCGCTGCTGGCCGACGCCGAGGCGTTCGGGGCGCTCACCCGGGCGCTCGCGGACCGGGCGAAGGAGCTGGGCGCGACCAAGGTGGTGGGCCTGGAGGCCCGCGGCTTCGTGCTGGCCGCCCCGGCGGCCTTCGCGGCGGGCCTCGGCTTCGTGCCGATCCGCAAGAAGGGCAAGCTGCCCGGCGAGGTCTTCCAGCAGTCCTACGACCTGGAGTACGGCTCGGCCACCCTCGAGGTGCAGTGCGACGCCTTCGAGCCGGGCGAGCGGGTGCTGGTGGTGGACGACGTGCTCGCCACCGGCGGCACCATCGCCGCCTCGCTGGACCTGGTCCAGCGGACCGGCGCCCAGCTGGTCGGGGTGGTCGTGCTGATGGAGCTCGGCTTCCTGGACGGGCGCGAGCGGCTGGCCACGCACCTGGACGGGGCTCCGCTGGAGACCCTGGTCACGGTCTGACATCGAGACGGTCTGTCACTGAAGCACTGCCGAGAGCGGTGATCGCGGACGCGATCACCGCTCTCGGCATGTCAGGCCTCGGCCGGTCGGCAGTGGCGGGCCCGCGCTCGGTACCATGAAGGCCAGTCCGGTGCGTACCGAGGAGTGCCCTTGCCCGACGAGGCCCAGCACACGGCCGCCGCGCCCAGCAGCAGCGAGCAGGGCGGGCGGCAGCCCGCGCAGCCCGGCGCGCGGCCGGCGCCCCCCACCGGCCTGGCCCGTGCGGTGGGCCCCGCGCTGCGCCAGGCCTCCTCCAGCGGCGGCATGCGGGCCCGGCTGGCCCGCTTCGGCGGCCAGCGCGGCGCCGTGCTCAACCCGGTGCTGGAGCCGCTGTTCCGCACCATCCGGGCGCAGGACCCGAAGGCCGACCCGGCGCTGCTGCGCGACATCGAGCGCGCCTACGCGGTGGCCGAGCGCTGGCACCGCGGCCAGAAGCGCAAGAGCGGCGACCCGTACATCACCCACCCGCTGGCCGTGGCCACCATCCTGGCCGAGCTGGGGATGGACGCGCCGACCCTGATGGCCGGCCTGCTGCACGACACCGTCGAGGACACCGACTACGGCCTGGAGACCCTGCGCCAGGACTTCGGCGACTCGGTCGCGCTGCTGGTGGACGGCGTCACCAAGCTGGACAAGGTCAAGTTCGGCGAGGCGGCGCAAGCGGAAACGGTTCGCAAGATGGTCGTCGCGATGGCCAAGGACCCCCGGGTCCTGGTGATCAAGCTGGCCGACCGGCTGCACAACATGCGGACCATGCGCTACCTCAAGCGGGAGAAGCAGGAGAAGAAGGCCCGCGAGACGCTGGAGATCTACGCCCCGCTGGCGCACCGGCTGGGCATGAACACCATCAAGTGGGAGCTGGAGGACCTGGCCTTCGCCATCCTCTACCCCAAGATGTACGACGAGATCGTGCGCCTGGTCGCCGAGCGCGCCCCCAAGCGCGACGAGTACCTGGCCACCGTGATCGACCAGGTGCAGCACGACCTGCGCGGGGCCCGGATCTCCGCCTCGGTCACCGGCCGGCCGAAGCACTACTACTCGGTCTACCAGAAGATGATCGTCCGCGGCCGCGACTTCGCCGAGATCTACGACCTGGTGGGCATCCGGGTCCTGGTCGACACGGTGCGGGACTGCTATGCGGCGCTCGGCACCATCCACGCGCGGTGGAACCCGGTCCCCGGCCGGTTCAAGGACTACATCGCGATGCCCAAGTTCAACATGTACCAGTCGCTGCACACCACGGTGATCGGCCCCGGCGGCAAGCCGGTCGAGCTGCAGATCCGCACCTTCGACATGCACCGCCGCGCCGAGTACGGCATCGCCGCGCACTGGAAGTACAAGCAGCGCGCGGTGGCCGGCGCCTCCAAGGTGCGCACCGACACCCCGACCCAGGTCCGCAAGGAGGACAAGGCCGGCGCCGTCAACGAGATGGCCTGGCTGCGGCAGCTGCTGGACTGGCAGAAGGAGACCGAGGACCCGAGCGAGTTCCTGGAGTCGCTGCGCTTCGACCTCTCCAACAACGAGGTCTTCGTCTTCACCCCCAAGGGCGACGTGATAGCCCTGCCCGCGGGGGCCACCCCGGTGGACTTCGCCTTCGCGGTGCACACCGAGGTCGGCTACCGCTGCATAGGGGCCCGGGTCAACGGCCGCCTGGTGCCGCTGGAGTCGACGCTGGAGAACGGCGACGCCGTGGAGGTCTTCACCTCCAAGGCCGAGGGGGCCGGCCCGTCCCGGGACTGGCTGACCTTCGTCAAGTCGCCGCGGGCCCGCAACAAGATCAAGGCCTGGTTCTCCAAGGAGCGCCGCGAGGAGGCGATCGAGCAGGGCAAGGAGGCGATCGTCCGGGCGATGCGCAAGCAGGGCCTGCCGATCCAGCGCATCCTCACCGGCGACTCGCTGGTCACCCTGGCGCACGAGATGCGGTACCCCGACATCTCCTCGCTCTACGCGGCGATCGGCGAGGGCCACGTCTCGGCCCAGTCGATCGTGCAGAAGCTGGTGCAGGCGCTCGGCGGCGAGGAGGGCGCCAGCGAGGAGTTCGCCGAGACCGCCACGGTGCCCAGCCACGAGGGCCGGGCCCAGCGCCGGCGCCGGGCCAAGGGCGATCCGGGCGTGATCGTCAAGGGCGTGGACGACGTCTGGGTCAAGCTGTCGCGCTGCTGCACGCCGGTGCCGGGCGACCCGATCGTGGGCTTCGTCACCCGCGGCAACGGGGTCTCGGTGCACCGGGCGGACTGCGTCAACGTGGACTCGCTGACCCAGCAGCCCGAGCGGATGATCGAGGTCGAGTGGGCGCCCACCCAGTCCTCGGTCTTCCTGGTGGCGATCCAGGTCGAGGCGCTGGACCGGTCCCGGCTGCTCTCCGACGTCACCCGGGTGCTCTCCGACCAGCACGTCAACATCCTGTCCGCGGCGGTGCAGACCTCCCGGGACCGGGTGGCGATGAGCCGGTTCACCTTCGAGATGGGCGACCCCAAGCACCTGGGGCACGTGCTCAAGGCGGTCCGCGGGGTGGAGGGCGTCTACGACGTCTACCGGGTCACCTCGGCCCGCAAGTAGTCCCACCGCACGCGAAAGGGGCCCCCTTCCGGGGGCCCCTTCCTGCTGTTCGGATCAGCGGATCAGCCGCTGAACTCCTGCAGGCTCTTCAGCGCCTGGTCCAGCAGCGCCTGGCGCCCCGCCAGCTCGCCCTCCAGCTTGGCGGCCTTGCTCGCGTTGCCGGCCGCCCGGGCCTTGTCCAGCTCGGCCTGGAGCTTGTCCACGGCCGCCTGCAGCAGGCTGGTCATGCCGGTCGCGCGGGCCCGGGCCTCCGGGTTGGAGCGCTGCCACTCGGCGTCCTCGGCCTCGCGGATCGCCCGCTCGACCGTGTTCAGCCGGCCGTCCAGCCGCGGCTTGGCGTCGCGCGGGACGTGGCCGATCGCCTCCCAGCGCTCGTTGATCTCCCGCAGCGCGGCCTTGGCGGCCTTGATGTCGGTGATCGGCAGGATCGCCTCGGCCTCGGTGGCCAGCGCCTCCTTGAGCTTCTGGTTGGCCGACTGCTCCGCGTCCCGCTCGGTGAAGACCGCCGAGCGGGCCTGGAAGAAGACGTCCTGGGCGCCGCGGAACCGCGCCCACAGCTCGTCCTCGGCGTCCCGCTGGGCCCGGCCGGCTGCCTTCCACTGCGCCATCAGGTCGCGGTAGCGGGCCGCGGTGTCGCCCCAGTCGGTCGAGCCGGAGAGCGACTCGGCCTCGGCGACCAGCCGCTCCTTGACCGCCCGGGCCTGGTCGCGCTCGGCGTCCAGCTGGGCGAAGTGCGCCTTGCGGTGCTTGGAGAAGACCGAGCGGGCGTGCGAGAACCGGTGCCAGAGCTCGTCGTCGCTCTTGCGGTCGAGCCGGGGCAGGCCCTTCCAGGTGTCCACCAGGGCGCGCAGCCGGTCGCCGGCCTCGCGCCACTGGGTGGACTGGGCCAGCTGCTCGGCCTCGGAGACCAGCGCCTCCTTGGCGGCGCGGGTCTCCTCCGCCGCCTTGGCCCGGGCCGCCTTGCGCTCCACCTGGCGGGACTCGATCTCCCCGGTCAGGGTCTCGAGCCGCTGGGCGAGCGCGGCCAGGTCACCGACCGCGTGGCCCTCGACGACCTGGGCACGCAGGTGCTCCAGCGCGGTCTGGGCGTCCTTGGCGGCCAGGTCGGTCTTGCGGACCCGGTGCTCCAGCAGACCGATCTCGGCGGACAGGCCCTGGTACTTGCGCTCGAAGTAGGCGAGAGCCTCCTCGGGGGAGCCCGCCTGCCAGGAACCGACGACGCGTTCGCCGTCGGCCGTCCTGACGTACACGGTCCCCTGCTCGTCGACACGGCCCCACGGGTCGCTGCTCACAGCGCCTCCTCCACATGACGTCCCGTCACCGGCTGCGGTGCGGATCGTCGTCCACAGTTGAATGTGCGGCGGACCGATGGTCCGCCGTTCCCGGCCGCCCGGTCCTGAGGTGCCCATCGTGCTTGCCGCGGGTGACGGCGGGCCGGCCAGGGCACCCTATACAACGCCAACATAGGCGACCAGGCCCGGTGCTGTCCGCATCCGGGCCGGGTCGATTTCCGGCGGACCGGATCAGTTCTTGACCGCGGTCACCTTGTTGAAGACCACGTTGGCGTTGGGCGCGCCGTCGCCCGCGCCGTTGGCGTCGTTCTCGCCGCCGCCGGCGATGTTGTTCAGCACGTCCAGGCCACCGGTGATCTTGCCGAACGGGGTGTAGCTGGGCGGCAGCTGGGTGTCCTTGTAGACCAGGAAGAACTGGCTGCCGTTGGTGTTCGGGCCGGAGTTGGCCATCGCCACGGTGCCGGCCGGGTAGGTCGCGCCGGTCAGGTTCTCGTCGGTGAACTTGTAGCCCGGGCTGCCCGAGCCGGTCGCGGTCGGGTCGCCGCACTGCAGGACGTAGATGCCCTGGGTGGTCAGGCGGTGGCACTTGGTGTGGTCGAAGTAGTTCTGACCGGCCAGGAAGACGAAGGAGTTCACCGTGTGCGGGGCCTTGCCGGCGTCCATGGTGAAGGTCACCGTGCCGCAGCTGGTCTCCAGGGTGGCGGTGTAGGTCGCCTTGTCGTCGACCGTCATGGCCGGCTCGGTCGACCACTGCTTGTTGTTCGGGGTGCCCGCCGCGGGCGTGGTGCAGCCCTTGACGCTGACCGGGGCGGAGGCGCTCGGGGTGGGCGCGGCGGCCGCCGTCGAGGACTTCTTGTGGTCGGAGGAGAAGACGCCCGAGGCGGCAAGTCCGACACCGGCGACCACCACGACGGCCAGCGAGGCCCCGATGATCGCATTGCGGCGCTTCGCCGCGGCCGCGGCCTCGACGCGGTTCTTCTGCTGCCGCTCGTACTTCTCACGGGCGAGCTGCCGCCGCCGCTGTTCGCTGGTGACCACCGGGCCGTCTCTCCTAGGTCATGCCGTAGTGCACGGAATGTGGATGTGCTGGGCGGATCATCGCATCCACCAGCCGCCAAGTGTAGGGACCCCGGGTCTAAGAACACCGTGAGAAGGCGGACGCGGGGCACCCGAACCACCGGGTCGGCGGCACGCGCGGAACCGGTTAGCAACCGGTGCCTTACCGCCGGTAGGCTGCGGGGACAGACTTCTCCACCCGTCCGCCCCGCGACTCCCGAGCCGAGGTCAGCCGTGTTCATCGCCGGATTCCCCGCCGGAGCCTGGGGGACCAACTGCTACCTGGTGGCGCCCGCCGCGGGCGAGGAGTGCGTGATCGTCGACCCCGGCCACCAGGCGGCCGCCGGGGTCGAGGCGATGGTCCGCGAGCACGGGCTCAAGCCGGTCGCCGTGGTGCTCACCCACGGGCACATCGACCACGTGGCCTCGGTGGTGCCGGTCTGCGGCGCCCAGGGCGTGCCGGCCTGGATCCACCCGGCCGACCGGTTCATGCTGACCGACCCGGAGAAGGCGCTCGGCCGCTCGATCGGCATGCCGCTGATGGGCGAGCTGACCGTCGGCGAGCCCGACGACCTGCGGCTGCTGGCGGACGGCAGCGAGCTGGAGCTGGCCGGCCTGAAGCTCACCGTCGACCACGCGCCCGGCCATACCGAGGGGTCGGTGACGTTCCGGACGCCCGCGACCGGGGAGATCCCCCCGGTGCTCTTCTCGGGCGACCTGCTCTTCGCCGGCTCCATCGGGCGCACGGACCTCCCGGGCGGCAGCACCGAGGCGATCTACCGGTCGCTGGCCCGGGTCTGCCTGCCCCTCGACGACACCACCGTGGTCCTCTCCGGCCACGGCGGCCAGACCACCATCGGCCGCGAGCGCGCCACCAACCCCTTCCTCAAGCAGGCGGCCGGGTTGGGCGAAGGCCCCGCGGCACCGCGACGAGGAATGTGACGGAAGAGAAGTTGAGCACCTTCACCGCCCCCAAGGGCACCTACGACCTGCTGCCGCCCAGCTCGGCCACCTTCCTGGCGGTCCGCCAGGCGCTGGCCGCCCCGCTGCGCCGGGCCGGCTACGGCTACATCGAGACCCCGGTCTTCGAGGACACCAAGCTCTTCTCCCGCGGCGTCGGCGAGTCCACCGACATCGTCACCAAGGAGATGTTCACCCTCACCCAGCGCGGCTCCGAGGCGCTGGCGCTGCGCCCCGAGGGCACCGCCTCGGTGGTCCGCGCGGTGCTCCAGGCCAACCTGCACAAGCAGGGCAACCTGCCGGTCAAGCTCTGGTACTCGGGCAGCTTCTACCGCTACGAGCGCCCGCAGAAGGGCCGCTACCGGCAGTTCTCCCAGGTCGGCGCCGAGGCGCTGGGCGCCGAGGACCCGGCGCTCGACGCCGAGCTGGTCATCCTGGCCGACGACGCCTTCCGCGACCTCGGCCTGCGCGACTACCGGCTGCTGCTCAACAGCCTGGGCGACAAGCAGTGCCGCCCGGTCTACCGGGCCGCGCTGCAGGAGTTCCTGCGCGGCCTCGACCTGGACGAGGACACCCGGCGCCGGGCCGAGATCAACCCGCTGCGGGTGCTGGACGACAAGCGCGAGGCCGTGCAGGCCCAGCTGGCCGGCGCCCCGCTGCTGCGCGACTACCTCTGCGAGGACTGCAAGGCCTACGACGAGCAGGTGCGCGCGCTGCTCACCGCCGCCGGCGTGGCCTACGTGGACGACCCCAAGCTGGTCCGCGGCCTGGACTACTACACCCGCACCACCTTCGAGTTCGTGCACAACGGCCTCGGCGCGCAGTCCGCGATCGGCGGCGGCGGGCGGTACGACGGGCTCTCCGAGATGCTGGGCGGCCCCGCGCTGCCCTCGGTCGGCTGGGGCCTGGGCGTGGACCGGATCTTCCTGGCCCTGGAGGCCGAGGGGATCACCCTGGACGTGCCCGCCGCGACCTCGGTCTACGCGGTGGCGCTCGGCGAGGAGGCCAAGAACCTGCTCTTCGCCAAGGCCACCGAGCTGCGCCGGGCCGGCATCGCCACCGACCTGGCCTTCGGCGTCAAGGGCATCAAGAACGCGATGAAGTCCGCCGACCGCTCCGGCGCCCGGTTCGCGCTGATCGCGGGCGACCGCGACCTGGCCGAGGGCGTCGCGCAGCTCAAGGACCTGACCACCGGCGAGCAGACCGCCGTCCCCCTCGACGCACTCGTCACCACCCTGAAGGAGAAGCAGCTGTGATCCGCACGCACGACGCGGGCACGCTCCGCGCGGAGCACGCCGGAGCGACCGTCACCCTGGCCGGCTGGGTCGCCCGCCGCCGCGACCACGGCGGGGTGGCCTTCATCGACCTGCGCGACGCCTCCGGCACCGTGCAGGTCGTGGTCCGCGACCTCGAGTCGGTGCACGGCCTGCGGTCCGAGTACTGCGTCAAGGTGACCGGCGAGGTCCGGGTCCGCCCGGAGGGCAACGAGAACCCGGAGATCCCGACCGGCGCCGTCGAGGTCGTGGTGGAGAGCATCGAGGTGCTCTCCGAGGCCGCCGCGCTGCCGTTCCAGGTCGCCGAGTACGAGCCCGGCTCGGTCAACGAGGAGGTCCGGCTCCGCTACCGCTACCTGGACCTGCGCCGCGAGGGCCCGGCCCGGGCGCTGCGGCTGCGCTCCCGGGTGAGCAACATCATCCGCCGGGTGATGGAGGAGAACGACTACCTCGACATCGAGACCCCGTACCTGACCCGCTCCACCCCCGAGGGCGCCCGCGACTTCCTGGTGCCGGTCCGGCTGCAGCCCGGCCACTGGTACGCCCTGCCGCAGTCGCCGCAGCTGTTCAAGCAGCTGCTGATGGTGGCCGGCATGGAGCGGTACTACCAGATCGCCCGCTGCTTCCGCGACGAGGACTTCCGGGCCGACCGCCAGCCGGAGTTCACCCAGCTCGACATCGAGGCCTCGTTCGTCGACCAGGAGGACATCCTGGCCCTCGGCGAGAAGATCATCGGTTCGATCTGGCGCGAGGTGCACGGGTACGAGATCCCCAACCCGCTGCCCCGGCTGACCTACGCGGACGCGATGGCCCGCTACGGCTCGGACAAGCCCGACGTGCGGTTCGGCCAGGAGCTGACCGACCTCACCGAGTACTTCAAGGGCACCGAGTTCCGGGTCTTCCAGGCCCCGTACGTCGGCGCCGTGGTGATGCCGGGGGGCGCCTCGCAGCCGCGCAAGCAGCTGGACGCCTGGCAGGACTGGGCCAAGGCGCGCGGCGCCAAGGGCCTGGCCTACGTGCTGATCGACGCCGAGACCGGCGAGCTGCGCGGCCCGGTGGCCAAGAACCTCTCCGCCGAGCACCTGGCCGGCCTGGCCGCCGCGGCCGGCGCCAAGAACGGCGACGCGGTCTTCTTCGCGGCCGGCAAGCGCACCGCCTCCCAGGAGCTGCTGGGCGCCGCCCGCCTGGAGATCGGCCGCCGCTGCGAGCTGATCGACGAGTCGCAGTGGGCCTTCCTCTGGGTCGTCGACTTCCCGATGTTCGAGCCGATCGAGGACGAGAAGGGCGAGTTCCAGGGCTGGCACGCGGTGCACCACCCGTTCACCGCCCCCACCGCCGAGTCGCTGGCGAGCTTCGACACCGACCCGGGCAACGCGCTGTCCAACGCCTACGACCTGGTGCTCAACGGCTCCGAGCTGGGCGGCGGCTCGATCCGCATCCACCAGCGCGAGGTGCAGAAGCGGGCCTTCGACGCGATCGGCCTCTCCGAGGAGGAGGCGGCCTCGCAGTTCGGCTTCCTGCTGGACGCCTTCAACTACGGCCCGCCGCCGCACGGCGGCATCGCGCTCGGCCTGGACCGCGTGGTCACCCTGCTGGGCGGCTACGACACCATCCGGGACGTCATCGCCTTCCCGAAGACCTCCACCGGCGGCGACCCGCTGACCGGCGCCCCGACGCCGATCACGCCCGCCCAGCGCAAGGAGGCCGGCGTCGACGCCACGCCCAAGGCGGCGGGCGAGGCCAAGGCGGCCCAGGAGGGCTGACCGGACTGACCGCGTGACCGACCGGTGGTGCCCCGTTTGGCGTAACGGGGTGCCACCGGTCGTCGTTTGTCAGGTCGACGCTGTGAACCGATACCGTCGCTCGGTCCCCCTGAGGGACAATGCGGGCAGGGACTCGGAGGAGGAGGAAGGACCGTGAGCGTTGCGGCCATCGAGCAGCACAGCGGACCGTGGACGTTGGACGACGTCCTGGCACTGCCCGAGGATTCCCACCACCGGGTCGAGCTGGTCGGGGGGGCTCTTCTGATGAGCCCGAACCCCACTATCGACCACCAAGGCGCCAGCTATCGTCTCCATGTACTCCTGGAGGCGGCGATCCAGGCGGCCGGGGCGGCACTGGATGTGCGGGAGGCTGTGAACGTCATCGTTCCGGATGGCCTTCTCATCCCAGATGTCGTGGTGGCCGATGCCGAGGCCATCCGCAAGGGAGGAGTCGCTCTGCACGCCCACGATGTCAGCATCGTGATCGAGATCGCTTCGCCGTCGACCAGGGTCGCGGACAAGCGCCTCAAGCCCTCTCTTTACGCTGCTGCAGGTATTCCGCATTATTGGCGGGTCGAACTCTCCCCGGTCCCGAGGCTTTACCTGGGCCGGCTGGAACTCGGCGGATACGTCGAGCGACTGGTCCAGAGCGGCGAGACCACCGCGTTGGCGGAGCCGTTCCCGCTCGACCTGGATCCCGCACGCCTCTTGCAGTGAGGCACCTAGGGAGCGCGTGCTGATGATCAGACTTAATCTGAGGCATTATCAGCACTCGTCCACCAGGAGCCGCCCCGTGACCGACAAGCCCGCCAAGCAGCACCGGATGGAGAAGAAGCTCTACGAGGCCGAACTGCTGCGGCTCCAGGAGGAGCTGGTGAAGCTGCAGGAGTGGGTGCGGGCCGAGGGGGTGCGGCTGGTCGTGGTCTTCGAGGGGCGGGACGCGGCGGGCAAGGGTGGGGCGATCAAGCGGGTGACGGAGTACCTGAACCCGCGGGTGGCGCGGATCGTGGCGCTGCCGGCGCCGACCGAGCGGCAGCGCGGGCAGTGGTACTTCCAGCGGTACGTGGAGCAGCTGCCGGCCGCCGGGGAGATCGTGCTGTTCGACCGCAGCTGGTACAACCGCGCCGGGGTGGAGCGGGTGATGGGGTTCTGCACCGAGGAGGAGTACTGGCAGTTCCTGCACCAGTGCCCGACCTTCGAGCGGATGCTGATCGAGGCCGGGATCGAGCTGCGCAAGTACTGGTTCTCGGTCAGCGACACCGAGCAGGAGCGCCGGTTCCAGGCCCGGCTGGACGACCCGATGCGGCGCTGGAAGCTGTCGCCGATGGACACCGAGTCGATCAGCCGCTGGGAGGAGTACTCCCGGGCCAAGGACGAGATGTTCGTCTACACCGACATGCCGGAGTCGCCGTGGCACGTGGTGGAGAGCGACGACAAGCGGCGGGCCCGGGTCAACATGATCGCGCACCTGCTCTCCACCCTGCCGTACGAGGACGTCACCAAGCCCCCGGTGGCGCTGCCGCCGCGCCCCGAGTCCAAGGGCTACCAGCGGCCGCCGCGCGACCTGCAGAAGTACGTGCCGGACCACGCGGCGGAGCTGGAGCGCAGGAGCTGAGCCCGGCTGTGCCATGATGGCGCGTCAACTGCGGTACGGGGGAGGACGCATGGAGCCGCTGCTCGCCGGGGATCCGACGGTGGTCGGGCCCTACCAGGTGCTGCGCCGGCTGGGCGCGGGCGGGATGGGGCAGGTCTACCTCGGGCGCAGCCGGGGCGGGCGGGCCGTGGCGATCAAGCGGATCAAGGGGGACGTGGCCGACCCCGAGTTCCGGATCCGGTTCCGGCGCGAGGTGGCCGCCGTCCAGCGGGTGGGCAAGGACTGGACGGCCGCGGTGCTGGACGCGGACAGCGAGGCGCCCGAGCCCTGGGTGGCGACGGTCTTCATCCCCGGCCTCTCGCTGCAGGAGGCGGTGGCGGGCTTCGGCCCGCTGGCGGAGCGGGACGTGCTGGCGCTGGCCGCCGGGCTGGCGGAGTCGCTGGCCTGGGTGCACGCCCGCGGGCTGATCCACCGGGACATCAAGCCGGGCAACGTGATGCTCTCCGCCAAGGGCCCGCAGCTGATCGACTTCGGCATCGCCCGGGCGATGGACGGCAGCGCCACCACCGGGCTCACCCAGTCCGGGGTGCTGATCGGCACGCTCGGCTTCATGTCGCCCGAGCAGGTGCAGGGCCAGGAGCTCGGCGGGCCCTCGGACGTGTTCCAGCTCGGCGCGGTGCTGTTCTACGCGGCGACCGGCCGGGGCCCGTTCACGGGGGCGAACACGGCGAACGTGATCTTCCGGACGCTGCAGGAGGAGCCCGACCTCGGCGCACTGCAGGGCCCGCTGCGCCAGCTCGTGACGGCCTGCCTGGCGAAGGACCCGGCCCGGCGGCCGACGCCCGCGCAGCTCGCCGCCTGGCTGGCGCCGCAGGGCGCGGCCGCGCTGCGGACGCAGCAGGGGTGGCTGGGGGAGCGGCTGCTGCGGGAGATCCTGGGGCGTGCCACCGAGGTGATCGAGCTGGAGGTGGCGGCCTCCGTCCCGGACACCCAGCGGCTCGGGCCCACCGACGCGCCACCCGCCTTCGTGCCGCCGCCGGTGCCGACGTACGTCCCCTCCCGGGTGGACGCCGTGCCCGTGCCCGCCCACCTGGACGCCGTGCCCGGGCCTTCGTACGCCCCGAACCCGCCGGCCGAGCCGCCGGAGGAGAGCGAGGCGCGGATCTGGTTCAAGCTGATCGGCACCGTGCTGCTGATGTCCGTCTTCATCGGGCTCGTGATCCTGGTGCTCGCCCAGTTCTGACCGCGGCCGCCCTGTCGGTCCCGCGCATTAGGGTGGCGGGGTGGACGAACCGGACCTCTTCACCGCCGCCGCCGAGCAGCACCAGGCCGCCGAGCCCGGCCGGGCGCCGTTGGCCGTGCGGATGCGGCCGCGCACCCTGGACGAGGTGGCGGGGCAGCGGCAGCTGCTGAAGGACGGGTCGCCGCTGCGGCGGCTGGTGGGCGGCTCCAGCGGGCCGGCCGCGACCAGTTCGGTGATCCTCTGGGGCCCGCCCGGGACGGGCAAGACCACGCTGGCGCACGTGATCAGCCAGGCCGTGCAGGGGCGGTTCGTCGAGCTGTCCGCGATCACCGCCGGGGTCAAGGAGGTGCGCGCCGTGATCGAGGGCGCCCGCCGGGCGGTGGCGATGAGCGGCAAGGAGACGGTGCTCTTCCTGGACGAGATCCACCGCTTCTCCAAGGCCCAGCAGGACTCGCTGCTGCCCGCCGTGGAGAACCGCTGGGTCACCCTGATCGCCGCCACCACCGAGAACCCGTACTTCTCGGTGATCTCCCCGCTGCTCTCCCGCTCGCTGCTGCTCACCCTGCAGTCGCTGACCGACGAGGACGTGCGGGCTCTGCTGCGCCGCGCGGTGGCCGACGAGCGCGGGCTGAACGGCGAGGTGGCACTGGGCGAGGAGGCCGAGGACCACCTGGTGCGGCTGGCCGGCGGCGACGCCCGGCGGGCGCTGACCACGCTGGAGGCGGCGGCCGGCGCGGCGATCGAGCAGGGCCTGCCGGAGATCACCCTCGCGGTCACCGAGACCGCGGTGAACCAGGCGGCCGTGCGCTACGACAAGGACGGCGACCAGCACTACGACGTGGCCAGCGCGCTGATCAAGTCGATCCGCGGCAGCGACGTGGACGCCACCCTGCACTACCTGGCCCGGATGATCGAGGCGGGGGAGGACCCGCGGTTCATCGCCCGCCGGCTGATGATCTCGGCCAGCGAGGACATCGGCCTGGCCGACCCGACGGCCCTGTCCACCGCGGTGGCGGCGGCCCAGGCGGTGGCGCTGATCGGCTTCCCGGAGGCCCGGATCATCCTCAGCCAGGCCGCCATCGCGCTCGCCCTGGCCCCGAAGTCGAACGCCGCCTACCTGGCGATCGACGCCGCCCTGGCCGACGTCCGCCAGGGCCTGGCCGGGGCGGTGCCCCCGCACCTGCGGGACGGCCACTACGGCGGCGCCGCCAAGCTGGGCCACGGCAAGGGCTACCAGTACCCGCACGACCTGCCCGGCTCGATCGCCGCCCAGCAGTACGCGCCGGACGAGATCCACGGCAAGGAGTACTACCAGCCGACCCGGAACGGCGGCGAGGCCCGCTACGCGGACGTGGTGGAGTGGACCCGGGGGCGGCTCAGGGGGCACTGAGCACCCGGTATACTCGCTCGAAGTGCCATGTCCCGGGTCCGGCAGCCGCAGTGCTGACCGGCCGCACCAGCGGGGCACCGGCCCGTGGACCCGCCTCCGGGCGGGACCACCAGGAGCGTCGCGCACCGTCTTCGGTGTCACGGACCACCAAGTGATCCGTGTGCAAGCACTTTCGTGCCCGGCTCCGGGGAGCGGCTGACCGCCCAGTGGGCGGTTTTCCCCGGGTCGCGACAGGCGACCTCCGTCAACACCTGGTGACAGCCGTATTCACAGAACGAAAGAGGTTCCGGTTCCATGGCGAACCAGAAGCGCCCGAAGGTCAAGATCGCTCGCGCTCTTGGCGTTCCGCTGACCCCGAAGTCCGTCAAGTACTTCGAGGCCCGCCCGTACCCGCCCGGCCAGCACGGCCGTGGCCGCAAGCAGAACTCGGACTACAAGGTCCGTCTGCTCGAGAAGCAGCGTCTGCGCGCCCAGTACGACCTGAGCGAGAAGCAGATGGCCCGCGCCTTCGACCGTGCCCGCAAGGCCGAGGGCAAGACCGGTGAGGTGCTGGTCGCCGAGCTCGAGACCCGTCTCGACGCTCTGGTGCTGCGTTCGGGCATCGCCCGGACCATCTACCAGGCCCGCCAGATGGTCGTGCACGGTCACATCCAGGTCAACGGTGGCAAGGTCAACAAGCCGTCGTTCCAGATGAAGCCGGGCTACGTCGTCACGGTCAAGGACAAGTCCAAGGAGAAGGTCCCGTTCCAGGTCGCCCGTGAGGGTGGCTACGCGGGCGAGGGCCAGACCCCGAAGTACCTCGAGGTCAACCTCAAGGCGCTGGCCTTCCGCCTGGACCGCATGCCGCAGCGTCGTGAGGTCCCCGTGATCTGCGACGAGCAGCTGGTCGTCGAGTACTACTCGCGTTGATCCGCGGGTAGCGCACTCAGCGCTCAGGGCCCCCGCCGCCGGTTCGCCGGCGGCGGGGGCCTGCCGCTTTCCCGGGCGGGCGGCGGTCAGATGGTCCG
The DNA here is from genome assembly GCF_042869935.1 of Kitasatospora sp. NPDC006697. Classification (NCBI taxonomy): domain Bacteria; kingdom Bacillati; phylum Actinomycetota; class Actinomycetes; order Kitasatosporales; family Streptomycetaceae; genus Kitasatospora; species Kitasatospora sp. NPDC006697. The sequence continues at coordinate 10,527 of NZ_JBIAGU010000014.1, read as the reverse complement.
CCGGCCCAGCAGCACGCAGGCCGGCTCCCCGGCCGCGGCCGGCTCCTCGCCGAGCGCCCGGCGCACCGCGGCGGGCAGGTCCAGCGCCGTGCCGCGGTCGAAGGCGTCGGCGAACTCCGCCTCGGTCAGCCCCGCCCGGGCCCGGGCCGCGCAGTCGTGGTGGGTCGCGTTGAAGCCCGCCGAGCCGAACAGCGGCACCCCGACGCCCTGCCAGATCCGGTGCGCCGCCCCCTGCAGCAGCCGGGCCTCCAGCAGTTCGCCGCGCTCGGTCTCCAGCAGCGCCAGCAGCTCCAGGCCGAGCACGATGCCGACCAGGTCGCGGAAGCCGAAGTGCAGCCGCACGCTCTCCCGGGCGAAGGCCCGGGCCTGCCGCACCTCGCCGGCCAGCCAGCAGGAGTAGGCACGCGCGTAGAGCCCGTACGCGTAGGCCCACTGCTCGCCGTGCTCCTCGCAGACCGCCCGGACCCGGGTCATGCACTCCTCGGCCTCGGCCGACTCGCCCTGGAAGAGGTGGGCCAGGCCGAGTTCGAAGACCGCCATCAGCACGTTGCTGTTGAGCTCGCCGACCGCCTCGTAGCGGTCCAGCGCCTCCTGGAAGAGCTCGGCGGCCCGGGCCGGCTCGTCGCCGATCAGCGCCGCGCAGCCCAGCCGGTGCAGGGCGTAGGCCAGCGCCCGGTCGTCGCCGTCGGCCAGCGCCTGGCGGCGGCACTCCTCCAGCAGCGGCAGCGCCCGGGCCCGGTCGCCCTGGAGGATCGCGGTGTAGCCGGTCACCCAGAGCGCCTTGGCCCGCACGTCGGTCGGGGTGCGGTCCAGCGCCAGCGCCCGCTCCAGCCAGTGCCGGCCCTCGCCCAGGTGCCCGCAGCCGACCCAGAAGTACCAGAGGGTGCCGGCCAGCAGCAGCGCCGACTGCTCCTCGCCCGGCTCGCCGAGGCAGAACTCCAGCGCGGCCCGCAGGTTGCTGTGCTCCAGCGCGGTGCGCTCGGCGGTCTCGGCCTGCCGGGGGCCGAACCACTCCAGCTCGCCCCAGGTGGCCAGGCCCAGGTACCAGTCGCGGTGCCGGCGGCGCAGCCGGTACTCGGCGCCGCTGCCGCGCAGCCAGCCCGCGCCGTAGTCCCGCAGGGTGTCCAGCAGCCGGTAGCGGACGGTGCCCCAGGGCTCGCAGCCGCCCCCCTCCGGCCCGGCCACCCGCAGCAGCACCGACTTGGCGACCAGCTCGCCGATCAGGTCGAGCACCTGGTCGGGCTCGATGCCCTCGCCCGCGCACACGTGTTCGGCGGCCTCCAGGTCGAAGTCGCCCGCGAAGACCGAGAGCCGGGACCAGAGCAAACGTTCCTGCATGGTGCAGAGCTCGTGGCTCCAGCCGATCGCGGTGCGCAGCGTGCGGTGTCTGGGCGGTGCGCCGCGCTCGCCGCCGGTCAGCAGTTCGAAGCGGTCGTCCAGCCGCAGCGCGATCTGCCGCATCGACAGCGCCCGCAGCCGGCCCGCCGCCAGCTCCAGCGCCAGCGGGATGCCGTCCAGCCGCCGGCAGAGTGCCACCGCCTCGGCCCGCTGCTGCTCGGTGCGGAGCGCGAAGCCCGGCACCACCGCCGCCGCCCGGTCGGCGAAGAGCCGCACCGCCTCCGGCAGCACCCCCGGCGGCGCGGCCACCGCCAGCGGCGCCACCGGCAGCAGGTGCTCCCCGCCGATCCGCAGCGCCTCCCGGCTGGTCGCCAGCACCCGCAGCCGGGGCAGCGCCCGCAGCAGCGCCCCGGCCACCTCCGCGCAGGCGGCCACCAGGTGCTCGCAGCCGTCCAGCACCAGCAGCAGCCGGCGGTCGGCCAGCTGCTCCACCAGCACGTCCAGCGGGGGACGCGCCGTGCCGTCGGTCAGACCCAGCGCGGCCAGCACCGCGTGCCCGAGCAGCACCGGGTCGTGCAGCTCGCCGACCTCGACCAGGAAGGCCTCCTCGGCCGCCACCGCCGCCGCCCGCAGCGCCAGCCGGGTCTTGCCGACCCCGCCCGGCCCGGTCACGGTGACCAGCCGGGGGCCGGTCAGCAGGGCCGCGAGCGCCGCGAGTTCGGCGTGCCGCCCGGTGAAGCTGGTCAGTTCCGCGGGCAGGTTCCCGCGCCACACCGTGCTCTGCCGTTCCACCGGTCCTCCAGGCTCCCTGGGCACGCCGACCGGTGCCCCGGGCGGCCCAACGAGGTGACCAGCCGGTAGGTTACGCGGGTCGACCCGCGCGCCCACGGGCTCCACCGGGGCATTAACCGGCCCGGCTGAGGTCCGGGGCGCGATAGGGTTCCGTCTGAGGAGTGGAAGGGAGCGCGCGGTGTCCGTCTCAGAGCTGGCCGGGCTGCTGGTGGCCGTCGGCTGGGTGGTCCTGGTGACGCTGCTCGCCGTCGTCCTGGTCCGCCTCGCCAAGGTGTTGAAGGAGGCGACGGTGCTGGTCGGCGCCGTCACCGAGCAGGCCGTGCCGCTGCTGCACGAGGCCGGCGAGGCGGTGCGCAGCGCCCAGGAGCAGTTGGTCCGGGTGGACGACATCACGGCCAACGTGCAGGACGCCGCCGCCAACGCCAACGCCCTCTCCTCCACCGTCGCCGCCACCCTCGGCGGCCCGCTGGTCAAGATGGCGGCCTTCAGCTACGGCGTGCGCAAGGCGGTCAGCCGCCAGCAGGGCGGGCTGACGCTGCCTCAGCAGAGCGCCGAGCGCGAGGAGCTGGCCCGGCTGATCCGGGCCGAGGTCCGCGCCGCCACCGCCCCCCGCGGCGGCCTGCTCGCCCGGGTCCGCCGAGCCGTGAAGGGCTGACGCACCGTGGTACGACGCATCTTCTGGATGACGGTCGGCGCCGGAGCCGCCGTCTGGGCCATGAACAAGGCCAACGAGGCCAGCCGCCGACTCACCCCGGACAGCCTCTCCGGCACCGCCGCGCGCGGTGCGCTGCGGCTCGGCGACGCCGCCCGGCAGTTCGCCAAGGACGTGCAGGCCGGCATGGCCGAGCGCGAGGAGCAGCTGCGGGCCGACCTCGGGCTGGACGGCACCGCGGTGGTCGAGCCCGCCCGCCGCCGTCCGCTGACCGGCCGAGCTATCAAGGCGGCCCCCGGAGCACCCCGGTCGGCCGCCCTGCCCCCGTCGCGCAGCACCCCCACCCCCCAGATCATCGCGTCAACGCCCCGCCAGCTGGAACAGCGCCGGGGCCAGCACCCTTAACCGGAAGGACCACTCATGGAGTCGGCAGAGATCCGCCGCCGCTGGCTGCGCTTCTTCGAGGAGCGCGGCCACACCGTCGTTCCCTCGGCGTCCCTGGTCGCCGACGACCCCACCCTGCTGCTGGTCAACGCCGGCATGGTGCCGTTCAAGCCGTACTTCCTCGGTGAGGTGAAGCCGCAGTTCTCGCGGGCCACCAGCGTCCAGAAGTGCGTGCGCACGCTGGACATCGAGGAGGTCGGCAAGACCACCCGGCACGGCTCGTTCTTCCAGATGTGCGGCAACTTCTCCTTCGGCGACTACTTCAAGGAAGGCGCCATCAAGTTCGCCTGGGAGCTGCTGACCACCCCGGTGGCGGACGGCGGCTACGGGCTGGAGCAGGAGAAGCTCTGGATCACCGTCTACCAGGACGACGACGAGGCCGAGCAGATCTGGCGCGAGGTCATCGGCGTGCCCGCCGAGCGGATCCAGCGCCTGGGCATGAAGGACAACTTCTGGTCGATGGGCGTGCCCGGCCCGTGCGGCCCGTGCTCGGAGATCAACTACGACCGCGGCCCCGCCTACGGTGAGGAGGGCGGCCCGGCGGTCAACGGCGAGCGCTACCTGGAGATCTGGAACCTGGTCTTCATGCAGTACGAGCGCGGCCACGGCGACGGCAAGGACGGCTTCGAGATCCTCGGCGACCTGCCGAGCAAGAACATCGACACCGGCCTGGGCCTGGAGCGGCTGGCGGCGATCCTGCAGGACGTCGACAACCTCTTCGAGATCGACACCAGCCGGATGATCCTGGACCGGGCGGCCGAGCTGACCGGCCACCGCTACGGCGCCGACCACAAGTCCGACGTCTCGCTGCGCGTGGTCACCGACCACATCCGCACCGCGCTGATGCTGGTCGGCGACGGCGTCACCCCCGGCAACGAGGGCCGCGGCTACGTGCTGCGCCGGATCCTGCGCCGGGCGATCCGCAACATGCGGCTGCTGGGCGCCACCGAGCCGGTGGCCAAGGAGCTGATCGACGTCTCGATCAAGGCGATGGCCCCGCAGTACCCGGAGCTGGAGACCGACCGCAAGCGGATCGAGACGGTGGTCGTCGCCGAGGAGGTCGCCTTCCTGCAGACCCTGCGCTCCGGCACCAACCTGCTGGACGCCGCGGTCACCGAGGCCAAGCAGGCCGGCCACGCCGCGCTCGGCGGCGACCAGGCGTTCAAGCTGCACGACACCTACGGCTTCCCGATCGACCTGACCCTGGAGATGGCCGAGGAGCAGGGCCTCGCCGTCGACGAGGCGGGCTTCCGCCGGCTGATGCAGGAGCAGCGGGACCGGGCCAAGGCGGACGCCAAGGCGAAGAAGATGGGCCACGCCGACGTGGCGGCCTACCGCGAGGTGGCCGACCGGGCCGGCGCCAGCGTCTTCACCGGCTACACCGCCACCGAGGGCGAGGCCACCGTGGTCGGCCTGCTGGTGAACGGCGTGCCCGCGCCGGCCGCCACCGAGGGCGACGAGGTCGAGCTGATCCTGGACCGCACCCCGTTCTACGCCGAGGGCGGCGGCCAGCTCGCCGACCACGGCCGGATCCGGCTGGACTCCGGCGCGGTGGTCGAGGTGCGTGACGTGCAGCAGCCGGTGCCGGGCGTGGTGGTGCACTCCGGCGGGGTGCTCTTCGGCGAGGTGGTGCTCGGCGCCTCCGCGTACGCGACGATCGACATCGACCGCCGCCGCGCCGTCTCCCGGGCGCACTCGGCCACCCACCTGACCCACCAGGCGCTGCGCGACGCGCTCGGCCCGACGGCCGCGCAGGCCGGTTCGGAGAACGCGCCCGGCCGGTTCCGCTTCGACTTCGGCTCGCCCGCCGCCGTGCCCGGCAGCGTGCTGACCGACGTGGAGCAGAAGATCAACGAGGTGCTGGTCCGCGAGCTGGACGTCACCGCCGAGGTGATGACCATGGACGAGGCCCGCAAGCAGGGCGCCATCGCCATGTTCGGCGAGAAGTACGGCGACCAGGTGCGGGTGGTGACCATCGGCGACTTCTCCAAGGAGCTGTGCGGTGGCACCCACGTCGGCAACACCGCCCAGCTGGGCCTGGTGAAGCTGCTCGGCGAGTCCTCGATCGGCTCCGGCGTGCGCCGGGTGGAGGCGCTGGTGGGCGTGGACGCCTACAAGTTCCTGGCCCGCGAGCACACCGTGGTGGCCCAGCTGACCGAGCTGGTCAAGGGCCGTCCGGAGGAGCTGCCGGAGAAGATCTCCGGGATGCTCGCCAAGCTCAAGGACGCCGAGAAGGAGATCGAGAAGTTCCGCGCCGAGAAGGTGCTGGCGGCCGCGGCCGGTCTGGCCGAGGGCGCCGAGGACGTCCGGGGCGTGGCGCTGGTCGCCGCCCGGCTGGCCGACGGCACCGGGGCGGACGAGCTGCGCAAGCTGGTCCTCGACGTGCGCAACCGGCTCGCCAGCTCAACAAATTGGGGGGGCCGCCCGGCCGTGGTCGCGGCCTTCACGGTGGCCAACGGCCGTCCGCTGACCGTGATCGCCACCAACGAGGACGCGCGCTCGCGCGGCATCAAGGCCGGTGAGCTGGTCCGCACCGCGGCCAAGCAGCTCGGCGGCGGCGGTGGCGGCAAGGACGACGTGGCGCAGGGCGGCGGCACCGACCCGGCCGCGGTCGGCGAGGCGATCGAGGCCGTGCGGGCGCTGGTCGCGGAGCGCGCCAGTTGATGGAGGACCGTGTCTGGCGCCGGGGCCGGCGGATCGCCGTCGACGTCGGTGACGCCCGGATCGGGGTCGCGTCCTGCGACCCCGACGGGCTGATCGCCACCCCGGTGGAGACGGTGCCGGCCGGCGGCAAGGCGCCGGCCCGGCTGAAGCAGATCGTGGAGGAGTACGACGCCATCGAGGTGGTGGTCGGCCTGCCCTGCTCGCTGAGCGGCAAGGAGGGGCCGGCCTCCGCCAAGGTGCGGGCCTGGGCCGGGCGGTTCGCCACGCTGGTCGCGCCGGTGCCGGTGCGGCTGGTGGACGAGCGGATGACCACGGTCACCGCGGCCGCCGGCATGCGGGCCTCCGGGGTGAAGGCCAAGAAGGGCCGCTCGGCGATCGACCAGGCCGCCGCCGTGGTGATCCTCCAGGCGGCGCTGGAGACCGAACGGGTGAGCGGTCGGGCGCCCGGCGAGAGTGTCGACCCGATCAGCTGATCATCGTGTCCTAGCCTGCGGTGCGAAGGGGCCCGTCCGGATGGAGTCCGGGCGGGCCCTGCCGCGCAGTCCCTTCCGGACGGATCGCAGGTGAGCGATGGACCACGACGCCGTGCCCGGGCTCACCCCGGGCCACCTGGGCGCGCCGGTGCAGGAGCCGCCCCCCGGCGAGCCGCCGGTGCCCCGGCGGCTGCCGCCGCTCAACCGCACGGGGCTGGCCTGCTCGCTCACCCTGCTGCTGCTCGTGCTGCTGGCCGGCGGGTTCGTGCTGACGGTCCAGCAGCTGTACGGCGCGGTGGCCCACCAGGGCCCGCGCCCGCCCGCCGACTTCGCGGGCGGCGGCAGCGGGGCGGCCGTGCAGGTCTCGGTGCCGCAGGGCGCCAGCCTGACCAGGATCGGCCAGCTGCTGCACGACAACGGGGTGGTGGCCAGCGTCAAGGCGTTCACCACGGCGGCCGGCGGCGCCACCGACCGGATCCAGCCCGGCACCTACGCGCTCAAGCACCGGATGTCGGCCGCCGCCGCGCTGGGCGTGCTCGGCGATCCGGCCAACGCCAACGCGCTCACCGTGCCCGAGGGCTGGCGGGCCAGCCAGGTGTACACGGCGATCGACCAGCGGCTCTCGCTGCCGGCCGGCACCGCCCAGCGCACCGCGACCGAGCACGCGGGCGAGCTGGGCCTGCCGGACTACGCCCAGGGCAACCCCGAGGGCCTGCTCTACCCCGCCACCTACAGCGTCACCGGGGAGAGCAACCCGCTGGACCTGCTGAAGCAGATGGTGCACCGGGCCGGCACCGAGTTCACCGCCAGCGGCCTGGACCAGGGCGCGCCCGGGCAGCTGACGCCCTACCAGGTGCTGGTGGTGGCCAGCCTGGTCCAGGGCGAGTCGGACAACGCCGACGACATGGCCAAGGTGGCCCGGGTGGTCTACAACCGGCTGGCCCAGGGCATGCCGCTGCAGTTCGACTCCACCATCAACTACGCGCTCGGCCGCACCACGCTGCACACCTCGGTCACCGACACCCAGCTCGACTCGCCGTTCAACACCTACCGGGTGACCGGCCTGCCGCCCACCCCGATCGACAACCCCGGGCGGATGGCGCTGGACGCCGCGCTGGACCCGGCGCCGGGCGACTGGCGGTACTTCGTGACCGTCCGCCCCGGAGACACCAGGTTCACGGACAGTGAGGAGCAGCAGCGCCGCAACGTCGACGAGTTCAACGCGTACCAGGCGAGCCACGGCGGATCCGCGAGTCCGAGCGGGCACTGAGGGCGAACACGGGAATGTGGGCCGTACCCTGCGGTACGGTAACGTCTCCCCTCAGGCGTCGCGCTAGCACGCCGGTTCGAGGTGGTTCCGGGACACCGTCCCGGACGGTCGGTCCGATCAACCGACCGTCTCCGTTGGCCTAAGGGAATCGATGACTGATCTGGGTCGGGGCTACGGCTCCCAGCCGTGGCACCCCGGTGATCCCGGTTACGCTGAGCAGTCGCAGCAGCAGCACCAGCAGCACCCGCAGGGTGGCGCTGAGCAGCAGCAGTACGTGCAGCAGCCGGACCAGTACGGCCAGTACCCGGCCCAGGGCGTCGACGGTTACGGTCAGCAGGGCTACGACCCTTACGGTCAGCAGCAGTGGCAGCAGCAGGGTTACGACCCGTATGCGCAGCAGCAGCAGGGTTACGAGCAACAGCAGCAGGGCTACCCGCAGCAGCAGGGCTACGAGCAGCAGGCCGGCTACCCGCAGCAGCAGATGCCCCAGCAGATGCCTCAGCAGATGCCGATGCAGCATCAGATGCAGCAGCCCATGCAGCCGGTCCAGCAGCAGCCGGTGCCCCAGCAGATGCAGCAGCCCGCGCAGCCCGTCGCGCCCGAGCCGGCCGCCCCGCACCCGGGCGGCCCCGGCCCCGACGGCATCGACTGGGAGGCCGAGGCCGCCGCCCTCGACAACCCGCAGCCCGAGACCGGCCCCGCCGCCGAGGACGAGTACGCCGAGGACCTCTACACCGAGGACGAGGAGTACACCGACGAGGAGTACGCCGAGGGCGAGTACGAGGACGGCGAGTACGCGGAGGACGGCTCCTTCCTCGGCAGCCGGGACGACAGCGACGAGGCCAAGGCCAAGCGGAAGGCCAAGGGCAAGCGCTCCGGCTTGCGCAACGGCGGCGCCTGCCTGACTGCCGCCGCCGTGCTGCTGGCCGCCGTCGGCGGTGCCGGCTGGTGGGGGTACGGCTTCTACAAGAGCCACTTCGGCCCGCCGCCGGACTTCGCCGGCGACGGCAGCGGCGCCGTGACCATCGAGATCAAGGACAACTCCACCGGCACCGACATGGGCCTGCTGTTGCAGAAGGCCGACGTGGTGAAGAGCTCCGCGGCCTTCGTGTCGGCCTACGGCAAGAACCCCAAGGGCATCACCATCCAGGCCGGCACCTACACCATGCGGCACGAGATGTCGGCGGCCTCCGCCGTGCAGCTGCTGGTGGACTCCAACGGCGGCAACGCGTTGATCATCCCGGAGGGCCTGCGGGCCGCCGAGATCTACGCCAAGATCGACACCAAGCTGAAGCAGCAGCCGGGCACCACCGCCAACGTGGCCAAGACCCAGGTGGGCAGCCTCGGCCTGCCGGCCTACGCCAACAACACCATCGAGGGCTTCCTCTTCCCGATGAAGTACTCGATCACCGACGGCGAGCAGCCGGCCGACGTGCTCAAGGAGATGATCGCCGCCGCCACCCAGCACTACCAGGAGCTCAACCTGGACGCGGGTGCGCAGAAGATCGGCCTCAAGAGCGGCTACGAGGTGATCGCCGAGGCGAGCATCCTGCAGCGCGAGGGCAACAACGACAACGACTTCGGCAAGATCGCCCGGGTGCTCTACAACCGCCTGAACACCACGGCCACCCAGGGCAAGCTGCAGCTCGACACCACGCTGCAGTACCAGCTCGGCCGGACCAACTTCACCGACGCCGAGCGCAACTCCAACACCCCGTACAACACCTACGTGAACAAGGGCCTGCCGCCGACCCCGATCTCCAACCCGGGCGACGCGGCGATCCAGGCCGTGCTCAACCCGACGCCGGGCGACTGGGTCTACTTCGTCGCGGTCTCGCCCACCGAGACCCGCTTCTCGAACAACTTCGACCAGTTCAAGAAGGACGTCAAGGACTACTGCACGGCCAACGGCCAGGGCTTCGACGAGAAGCAGGGCACCTGCAAGACCACCTGACATCCCGAGAGAGGTCACCCATGCCCCACCGCGCAGCCGTGCTCGGCTCGCCGATCGCGCACTCGCTCTCCCCGGTGCTGCACAACGCCGGGTACGCCGCCCTCGGGCTGGACGCGTGGGAGTACAGGCGGTTCGAGGTGGACGAGGCGGGGCTGCCCGGGTTCGTCGGCGGGCTGGACCCGGAGCGGGACGGCTGGGCGGGCTTCTCGCTCACCATGCCGCTCAAGCGGGCCGTGATACCCCTGCTCGACGAGGTGAGCGAGGCGGCGCTGGCCGTGGACGCCGTGAACACCCTGGTCTTCGAGGCCGACGGCCGCCGCACCGGCGACAACACCGACGTGCCGGGCCTGGTCGCGGCGCTGCGCGAGCGCGGCATCGAGCGGGTGGAGCGGGCCGCGGTGCTGGGCGCCGGCGCCACCGCCTCCTCGGCGCTGGCCGCGCTGGCCCAGCTGACCGACGGCCCGGTCACGGTCTACCTGCGCAGCCCCGAACGGGCCAAGGAGATGCGGGAGTTGGGGGAGCGGCTGGGGCTCGCGGTAGAGCCGGCCGACTGGGCGGACGGCGCGGCGGCGCTGGCGGCGCCGCTGACCGTCTCCACCACGCCGGTGGGCGCCACCGATGCGTTCGCGGAGCGGCTCCCGGCCGCCCCCGGCGCGCTCTTCGACGTGCTCTACCACCCCTGGCCCACCCCGCTGGCCGCCGCCTGCGCGGCCCGCGGCGCCACCGTGCTGGGCGGGCTCGACCTGCTGGTGCACCAGGCGGTGCTGCAGTTCGAGCGGTTCACCGGCGTGCCGCAGGGGCCGCTGGCGGCGATGCGCGAGGCGGGCGAGGCGGCGCTGCGGGGTTAGTAATCCGAACGCCTACGGCGGCACCCTGACGGGTAGAAAATCCGCTGGGGCGTCCGGCTGACGTCGTTCCGGCTTGGCGCCATCCGAGCCCG